>VGPB01000042.1 GCA_016875695.1 Chloroflexota bacterium
CCACGACTCGCCCCGCCGCGCCACGCGCGGCCACGCCACGCTCGGCCACCACGCGCGCGGCGTCGGCGCGGTCCGCCGCGGCGCGCACCGCCCGACCTGCCGCCGCGCGTCCTGCAACCGGCGCTCGAAGGGCGGCCAGTCGTTGACCCAGAGCTACACCCAGACGGCCGTCGAGGAGTTCCGGCTCACCAGCGAGCCGTACTACCTGCCGATCCGCGACGAGATCGAGCTGTTCGAGGTCGCTTACGACCAGCACGTCCCCGTGCTGCTCAAGGGGCCCACGGGCTGCGGCAAGACGCGCTTCGTCGAGTACATGTCGTGGCGCCTGCACGGCCACCTCGGCAACCGCGACGACGAAGGCGTGCCGCTGATCACCGTCGCCTGCCACGAGGACCTCACTGCGTCCGACCTCGTCGGCCGCTACCTGCTCGAGGGCGACGAGACGCGCTGGATCGACGGTCCGATCACGCGCGCGGTCAAGGTCGGCGCGATCTGCTACCTCGACGAGATCGTCGAGGCGCGCAAGGACACCACCGTCTTGATCCACCCGCTCACCGACTACCGCCGCCTGCTGCCCATCGACAAGCGCGGCGAGCTCCTGGAGGCGGCGCCCGGCTTCCTGCTGGTGCTGTCGTACAACCCCGGCTACCAGTCCGCGCTCAAGGACCTCAAGCACTCCACGCGCCAGCGCTTCATCGCCATCGAGTTCACGTACCCGCCGCGCGACCAGGAGGCCGAGATCATCCGCGTTGAATCCGGCACCACGCCGGAGATCGCGCTGGACCTCGCCAAGCTCGCCGAGAAGGTGCGCAACCTTAAGGAGCACGGGCTGGGCGAAGGCGTGTCCACGCGCCTGCTCGTGTACGCTGGAAAGCTGATCGCGCACGGCATCTCGCCGCTGCGCGCCTGCCAGACCGCGGTCGTATGGGGGCTCACCGACGATGCCGAGGTGCAGCGTTCCATCGAGGAGGTCGTCGCCTCGATCTTCCCCGAGTAACGCGAGCGGACACGGTCAGGAGCACCGGTGCGACTCGGCATAGTGTCGGACATCCACTGCAACATCGACGCGCTCGACGCCGCACTGGCGCGGATGGGCGACGTCGACGAGGTGCTCTGCGCCGGCGACGCCGTGTTCCAGTTCCGCTTCTCCAACGAGGTGGTCGCGCGGCTCAAGGAGATCGGCGCGCGCGTGATCCTCGGCAACCACGAGGACGTCGTGTTCGGTCCGCTCGGCGAGCGCGTGCGCCAGGCCGCGCACGTGCGGTCGGAGCTACTCGCGTGGCTCGGCGAGCAGCCGAGGCGCCTCGATGTCACGCTGGGCGGTAGACGGCTGGTGATGTTCCACGCGTGCCCCTGGGAGCCGCACGAGTACGTGTACCGCGAGAACCCGCGCATCAAGGAGTTCGCGACGCTGGGCGCGGACTATGTGATCTACGGCCACACGCACTACACGCTCGAGCACCGCATCAACGGCACGACCATCATCAATCCCGGCTCCGCGGGCCAGCCGCGCGATCCGAAGAACGGGTTTCGCTCCTCGTTCGCAATCCTCGACACGCAGAGCGGCGAGGTGACGCTCGAGGTGTACGACGACCCGGTGCACAAGCCACAAGACGGCCCCTATTCAATCCGTAGGTGAACGCATGACGTCGCTCCCGGAACTGCTTGCCCGCCACGGCCCCGCATTCGCCGCGTACGGCCCCTCGCTGCTCGACGACTTCAGCGCCAGCGCGCACGCGCTCTCGGGGCGTATCTCAGACGAGTCGCTGGAGGAGTGGGCGGACGCCGGCGCAGCGCTCGCCACGCGCTCGCTGCGCTCTTGGGAAGCGGCCACCGAGTACCTGCGCACTAGCCCGCTGCTGTGCGAGCTGCTGCCGTTCGAGGCCGTCATGCACTGGGCCGCCGTCGGCGGGCGGCTCACCGAGACCTCGCCACTGGTGGCCGCGGCGTTCCTGCGCGCCACGCCGGCCGTGCTCCCGCAGCTGCCGCTGGACCCGGCGCAGGACCTCGGCATCATGGGCGAGCACATCGCGGGGCGCATCCCCGCGCGCGCGGACCTCGAGCGCTGGGCGCGCTTCGGCGAGCGCCTGCATCGTGGCAACTGGAAGTCCATCGCGCTGTGCCAGCTCTTCTTCGAGCAGAGCCCCGAGCTGCTGGAGTCGCTCACGCTGCACGCGCTCGGCGAACTCGTCGAGGTCGTCGACGTGCTCTCGGACCGCTCCTACCAGCTCGCGACGACGTGCCTGGAGGGCGCGAGCGCGCTGTTCGCCGGGCTCCCGGCGCCGGACCGCGAGCCGTTCCTGCGCTTCGCGCGCGCCGTCACGCGCGCGTCGTGGGCCGACACGCGCCTGTACTTCGAGCGCGGGCCGGAGCTCATCGCGCACATCGAGTCCGAGCAGCGCGAGCCGTTTCTGGAGCTCGCCGCGCGCGCCGTGCTCGCCTCGGGCCGCCAGGGCTTCCCGCAGTTCATTGAGGCGGCGCAGGCGCTCGCGCTCATCCCCAGCGCGGAGCACGAGACGCTACTCAGGCTCGCGGGGCGGCTGCTGCAGGGCAGCCCCTTCGCCGCGATGGCGTTCCTGCGCACGGCGCCGCAGGTGCTCACTCGGCTCAACGCGGAGCAGCTGGACCAGTGGGTCGAGCCCGGCGCACGGCTGCTCTTCGAGGAGGCGAACACCGAGGGGGCCGAGGCGTACTTCAAGCTCGAGTCCGTGCGCGCCGAGCAGGTGCTCGCCGCGCTGTCCGCGCGCGTCGAGCTGTCGAGCATCGGCGGGCTGCTGCGCCTGTACGCGAAGGCGCTCACGGGCGCGCCGATCGTAATCCGCCCCACCGAGGAGCTCGTCGAGAAGGGCATCGGCTGGGTCGCCGCCTCGATGGCGACGACCGAGGGCACGACGATCTACCTGCCGCCGTTCGTCGGGTCGTTCGAGGAGCAGCGCTCCAACTTCCAGTGCTACAAGGTGTTCACCACGCACCAGACCGGGCGCCTCGAGTTCGGCGCGTTCGGCTTCCGCTTCGGCGCGTCGGGCGCGTTCACCCAGCCCTCGATCGCCGCGCGCGAGGCCCAGCAGCCGCCGCGCGAGCGCCCGCCGCTGACGGAGATGGAGCGCTACTACGACGCGTTCCCGCACCGCGCCCTCGTCACCGCACTTTTCACCGTCGTCGAGGACACGCGCATCGATGCGTACGTCGCGCGCGAGTACGGCGGCATCCGCAGCTGGCTGCGTCGCGTGCAGGCGTTCGAGGCGGAGCGGCGGCCGGACATCCGCACGCTCCCGCTGCGCGAGGCGTTCGTCGAGAACCTGCTGCGCGCGTCGTTGCAGCGCCGCGAGCTGATGCGCTGGCCGCGCGACCTGATGGGCTACCTGCGCGACGGCATCGCCGCGCTCGCCGTCGTCGAGCAGCGCGAGGCCACCGTCCAGGACTCGGCGGAGGTCGCGGCCGCGCTGTACGACCTCGTGCTGTCGATCCCGCTCCAGGCGCAGGCGTACGCGGACGGCGACTGGTCCGAGATGACGGAGGATACGCTGCAGGTGCTGCCGGCGATGCCGACCGGCCCCGGTGGCGAAGGCCCCATGCCGCACTCGGAGGAGGACCCGGAGTTCCAGTCGCCCCCTCAGCCGGACTTCCGGGGCGACTTCAAGCCGGAGCTCGTACAGCTGCTCATGCGCCTCAAGCAGCAGGAGCAGCCCGGCGAAGCGGCGGCGTCGCCGCTCTCGCGCGAGCAGCTGATGGAGCTGCTGCAGAAGTCGTCGGAGATCTCGATCGCCGAGATGGCCGAGGGCGAGTTCGCGATGTCGATGGGCATGTTCTTGTCGAACCT
The DNA here is from genome assembly GCA_016875695.1 of Chloroflexota bacterium. Classification (GTDB taxonomy): domain Bacteria; phylum Chloroflexota; class Dehalococcoidia; order UBA2979; family UBA2979; genus SHYP01. Next base: position 3,821 of record VGPB01000042.1, read on the forward strand.
CGAGAAGGAGGCCGGCACGCCGCCCGCCTCCAAGAAGGCCGAGAAGAACGACGGCGACAAGGACGACGCCGGCGCCGGGCCCGACGGCGAGCAGGAGCTGCCGATCGAGATCACGTGGTCGTACTACGACGAGTGGGACTTCCGCGCCGCGGACTACCGCCCGCGCTGGTGCCGCGTCGGCGAGCGCCCCGCCGAGGAGGGCGAGCTCGACTACTACCAGGACACGCTCAAGCGCCACCACGCGCTGGTCACCGACACGCGCCGCCAGTTCGAGCTGATGCGCCCCGAGTCGTTCCGTCGCATCAAGCGCCTCGAGAACGGCGAGGACATCGATCTCGACCGCGCGATCGAGTTCATCGTCGACAAGCGTGCAGGTGTCGGACCGCTCGCGCAGGTCTACTGGCGCCGCAACAAGCTCGAGCGCGACGTCGCCGTCGCGTTCCTGCTCGACATGTCCGCCTCGACGGACGAGGAGATCGAGAAGCAGCGCACGAAGTACGACGACGACGACGATTTCGACGGCGACCCGCGCCAGTACTTTCAGTGGCTCGCGCGCCGCCGCGCGCTGCGCGCCGTCGAGCCCCCGAAGCGCATCGTCGACCTCGAGAAGGAGTCGGTGGTGCTCATTGTCGAGGCGCTCGAGGCGATCGGCGATGCGTACGGCATCTACGGCTTCTCCGGCTACGGCCGCGACAACGTGGAGTACCACGTGATCAAGGACATTCACGAGTCGTTCGGCGACAAGGTGCGCAGGCGCATCGATAAGATTCAGCCGATTCGCTCGACGCGCATGGGCCCCGCCGTGCGCCACACCATTGCCAAGCTCGACGCCGTCGACGCGAAGGCGAAGCTGCTCATCCTCGTGTCGGACGGCCGGCCGCAGGACCACGGCTACGGCCGCGACCGCACCGAGAAGGAGTACGCAGTCCACGACACGCACGAGGCGCTGCTGGAGGCGAAGCGCAAGGGCATCACGCCGTTCCTGATCACCGTCGACAAGGAAGGCCATGACTACCTGGGCCAGCTCTGCGACGACGTCGGCTACGAGATCGTGGACGACATCGAGCAGCTGCCGAAGCGGCTCACCTCGCTGTACAAGGTGCTCGCGGCCGACTAGTGCCCCGCGTGCGCTGGCTCGCGGGCTGGGCGCTTGTCGCGCTGCAGGTCGTGCTGCGCGGCGCGCTCGTTGTCGAGTTGCGTCACGCACGACGCGTGCTCGCGCCGCTGCGCGCTGCGGGACTCGCGTTCGCAGTCACCGGTGCGTGCATCGCGCTCGCCGGCACCGGGGCGCTCGGGCGCGCGCTGCACGCGCACTCCGCGCCCGTCGAGGCGGCCACGCTTCGCACGGACGGCGCGTATCGCCTCGTGCGCCCCCCGATCTATTCCGGGTTGCTGCTGTGCGTGTGCGGCGCCGCGGTCACGTCGGGGACCGCGCGCGCGTTCGCACTGCTCGGCGTATTCGGTGCGCTGCTGTCGGCGAAGGCGCGCTTCGAGGAGCGCCTGCTCGCCGAGCGCTTCCTCGCGTACCCCGCATACGCGCGCCGCACGCCGCGCTTCGTGCCGCGGCTCGCGCCGGCGCGCGCGCCGCGGCGGCGCTACGCTGGCGCCTTGCGCACGAGCGTGTAGCGCGCGACGCCGCGGCGGTCCGTACGCGTCAACACGCCGGCGCCCTGCAGCACGTCGAGGTGGCCGATCACCTCCGTCATCGCTTGCGCGAGTTGCAGCGCCGCGCGCGCCTCGACCGGGTGCTGCGCGGCAAGGCGCGGGAACAACCGCTGTGCCAGCTCGTACGCGCTCTGCTCGCCGCCCGGGGCGAGCAGAGCGCGTACGAGCGCGCCGCGCCGCGCGTGGTGCTGCTCGAAGCGCGCGACGAGTCGCGCGACACCCTCGACGGGCGCGCCGTGTCCCGGCAGCAGCCGGCGCACCGCCCCCGCCTCGACCAGCGCACGCAGGCGCCCGACGCTGTGCAGGTACGGCGGCAGGCTCGGCCAGCGCGGCGAGCGCTGCGGCGCGTCCGCGTCGAGCACCGGGAAGTGCAGCCCGGGCGTCGGGATCGTGTCAGGCAGCAGCGTGTCGCCGGCATACAGCTCGCGCGTCGCGGCGACGTGGCAGACGAGGTTGCCCGGCGTGTGCCCCGGCGCCGCGATCACGCACAACTCCGCCCCTCCGGCGAGCGCGAACGTCGCGCCGTCGCGCACCGCCTCGAGGCTCGGCTCCGGGCACGGCGCCCAGCCGTAGCCGGAGCGCTGCGCCTGCGCCACCTGTGCCTCGAGCAGCGCGCGCGGTGCGCCGTGGCGCGCGAGCGCGGCCAGCCGCAGCAGTGTGCGCGCCTCGTACCATGCGCGCCCCCCGGCGAGCGATGGCACGTCGAGCGCCCCCGCGTACACGCGCGCGCCCATGGCTGCCCAGCGCGCCGCGAGCCCCGCGTGGTCTAGGTGGTAGTGCGTGACGACCACCGCGCGCACGTCGCGCGGCTCCCACCCGCGCGTGGCGAGCAGCGCGACTGCCTCGCCCCACGTTCCTTCGAGGTCCGGCCCCGCGTCGACGAGCAGCGCCCCGCCCTCGGCGAGCGCCAGCGCGTACACCGTGTTGCCGGCGAGGGGGAGGGGAAGGGGAGTGCTCAGCGATGTACCCTCGCGCCCGTGGATCCAGCGCAGTTGCTCCAGCGACTCTCTCGCGGCGAGTTGCGCAATGTCGCGTTCGCCGATCTGATTCGACTTGTCGAGGCGCTCGGCTTTGAGCTGGATCGCCAAACCGGGAATCACCGCATCTATCGTCATCCTCACCACGCGGCCCGGCTCAACCTCCAGCCACCGCGGCGTGAGGCCAAGGACTATCAGCTGCGCCAGCTACTGACACACGTCGAGGACTATGATCTCCACCTGGGGGACCAGCGGTGAAGGACTACCTCATCTGCATCTTCTACTCGGACGAGGACGAGTGCTACGTCGCCGACGTCCCAGACCTTCGCTTCTGCTCGGCGTTCGGCGACACGCCCGAGGAGGCGCTCGCCGAGCTGCAGATCGCGAAGGTGCTCTGGCTCGAGTCGGCTCGGGAGCACGGCGACCCGATCCCGGAGCCACGCTACCGCCCAGCGATCTACCAGGCGGCGTTCTAGCACTGCCCAGCGTTCACTCGCGCCCAGCAGTCGCTTCCACCAAGTACGTCCGCAACAGCGTCAGCGCCTCCGTGACCGCGCGTCGCTTCGCGGCGTCGCGACCCTGATAGTAGGCGTAGCCGTGGTAGCGGACGCTTGTCGCGTCGGCCAGCGCGACGTGCATCGTGCCCGGTGGCTGGCCCTCGAGCTCGTCCGCGCCTGCGATGCCCGTGATCGCCACGCCGATGTCCGCGCCGAGTCGCTCGCGCGCGGCGCGCGCCATCGCCTCAGCCGTCGCGCGCGAGATCACGCCGTGCGTGTACACCGTCTCCGCCGCCACGCCGAGATCGACCTTCGCCTGCGTCGCGTAGGTCACGAGGCTGCCGCGGAAGTAGTCCGACGCGCCGGCGACGCTAGTGATCGCGTCGGCCAGCGCGCCTCCGGTCGCGGACTCCATGAGCGCGAGCGTGAGGCCGCGATCGCGCAGCATGCGGGCGACGCCGCCGGGCAGTGTGTCGTTGTCCTCGCCCCAGACTGCGGGGCTGAGCAGCGCGCGTGCCGCTTGCTCGACGGGCGCGATCAGCCGCCATGCCTCCTCGCGCGTCGGCGCCTTCGCCGCGATGCGCACGTGCACGCCGTCGCGGCGCGCGTAGATGCCGATCGACGGGTTCGTGCCCGCGAGCAGCGGGGACAGTCGCTCGTCGACCAGCCCCTCGCCGAGCCCGTTCGTCTTCAGCGTGCGAGAGACGAGCACGCTGGTGGCCCGGCGCGCGAGCTCGGGGTCGACTTCTGCCTCCCACATGTGCGTCATCTCGGCGGGCGGTCCCGGCATCAGCACGATCACCCGGCCCTCGCGTTCGACCCACCACCCGGGTGCCGTGCCGCGCGGGTTGGGCAGCGCGCGCGCCGAAGGGATGAGCGTCGCCTGCTTCAGGTTGCGCTCGATGAATGGACGGCCGCGCCCGGTGAACCACGCGCGCAACTGCGCCTCCTGCACGGCGTCGACGCGCATCGGCTCGCCCAGCACGGCCGCGACCGCCTCGCGGGTCACGTCGTCCTCCGTGGGACCCAGGCCGCCCGTGCACACCGTGAGCTCGGAGCGCTCGAAGGCGCGCGCCAGCACCTCCTGCAGGCGCCCGGGGTTGTCGCCGACCTGCGACACCCAGAGCAGGTCGATGCCGAGCTCCGGCAGCTTCGCGGCCAGCCAGGCGGCGTTGGTGTCCACGATCTCGCCGAGCATGATCTCGGTGCCGATGGAGATGATCTCGGCGCGCATGGGCGGCTCCTCGCTCGCTGGCGGCCGATCGTAGCAGGCGCGCGGGGCCCGGCGTCGCGGGCGCAGCCGCGCGCCGCCCACCTCGGACCGCCAGCGGGCGCACCACGAATCTGCCCCGCGGCGCTGAGCGTATCGCGGGGACGCGGGCGCAGGGCGACGCTCTGGTATCCTCCCGTGACTTTCTGCGGCGTGCGTGAGGAGCTGCGAATGGCCGAGGTGGTGCGTGCGCGTCCGCAGGACGAGGCGATCAGCGAGATCCGGCGCGCCTCCGCCGCGATCCGCGACAACGTTACATCCGTCATCGTCGGCGCCGAAGAGGCGATCGAGCTCGTGCTCGCCGCGCTGCTCGCCGGCGGGCACGTGCTGCTGGAGGACGTGCCGGGCACCGGCAAGACGATGCTCGCGCGGTCGTTCGCGCGCTCGATCGGTGCGAGCTTCCACCGCATCCAGTGCACGGCCGACCTCATGCCCTCCGACATCCTCGGCGTGCACTTCTTCTCGCAGCGCACCGGCGAGTTCGAGTTCCGCCCTGGCCCGATCGAGGCGAACGTCGTGCTCGCCGACGAGGTGAACCGCGCCACCCCGCGCACGCAGTCGGCGCTGCTCGAGGCGATGGAGGAGCGCCAGAACACCGTCGACGGCGAGCCGCGGCCGCTGCCGCACCCGTTCTTGCTGCTCGCGACGCAGAATCCCATCGAGCTCGAAGGGACGTTCCCGCTGCCGGAGGCGCAGCTCGATCGCTTCCTGCTGCGGCTGAAGCTGGGCTATCCCGATGAGATGGGCGAGGTCGCCGTGCTGCGGCGCTTCGCGGCCACCTCGCCGCTCGACTGCCTGCAGCCGGTCGTGTCGGCCGCGGAGCTTGTGGCGCTCGGCGAGGTGCTGGCGCGCGTGCACGTCGAGGACGCGGTCGCCGAGTATATCGTGCGGCTGTGCCGCGCGACGCGTGAGCACGTGGCGTTTGACCTGGGCGCGAGCCCGCGCGCGGCGCTCGCGCTGTTCCGCGCCTCGCGCGCCGTCGCGGCGATGGACGGGCGCGATTACGTGCGCCCGGACGACGTGAAGCGGCTCGCGCAGCCGGTGCTCGCGCACCGCCTGTTGCTGTCGTCGCAGACGCGGCTGCGCGGCCGCAGCGCGGACGACGTGCTTGACGAGATCCTGCGCGAGGTGCCCGTGCCGATCGCTGATTGGGTCTAGGCGCGGCTTCGAGGAGCGGCGATGCGCTCGCTCTTCGCGGAATCGTGGCTGAGTGCGTCGGGTGCGCTCGCGGTCCTCGGCCTCGTGGCTGGCTCGGTGCCGCTGCTGGGGCTTGGCGCGCTGGTCTTTGGCGTCGGCGGGATGGCGCGGCTGTGGGCGAGGCTGTCGCTCGAGGACGTACGCTTCGAGCGCAGGCTCGAGCCGCGGCGCGCCTTCGTCGGCGAACGCGTGGACGTGCGGCTCCGGCTCGCGAACGGCAAGCGCCTGCCGGTGCCGTGGATCGAGGTGCGCGAGCAGCTGCCCGAGGCGATGCCCGTGGAGGGCGCGCACACACAGCCGTCCGGGATGCCGGGCGTCGTGTTCCTGACGCGCGACACTTCGCTCGGCGGGCGGGATGCGCTCGAGTGGCCGTTCTCGTTGCAGGCCGTGCAGCGTGGGTTCTTCCGCGTCGGGCCGACGCGCCTGCGCTCGGGCGACCTGTTCGGGCTGTTCGAGCGCGAGCAGGAGCTGCGGCGCGGCGACGGGATCGTCGTGTACCCGCGCGCGTACACGCTGCCCGAGCTCGGTCTCGGCTCCGTGCGGCCGTTCGGCGAGCTTGCCGGCGGGCAGCGCATCTTCGAGGACCCGGTGCGGGTCGTCGGCGTGCGCGAGTACATGCCGGGCGACCCGCTGAAGCGCATCGACTGGGCGGCGACGGCGCGCAGCGGCCGCTTGCAGTCGCGCATCTACGAGCCGTCGCGCACGCAATCGCTCGTGGTCGCGCTGAACGTCGCGACGATGGAGCAGGCCTGGCTCGGCTTCGACCCGTTGCTACTGGAGCGCAACGTGACCGTCGCGGCGTCCGTCGCGCGCTGGGCGTTCGAGGCCGGCGCCGCGATCGGCCTAGTCGCGAACGGCTCGTTTCCGGACGCCGACCGGCCGATCCGCATCGGCGGGGGGCGGCGGCCCGACCAGCTCGCGCTCGTGCTCGAGGCGCTTGCCATGATCGCGCCGTTCGTGACCGCGGCGCTCGCCGACGAGCTCGAGCGTCCGGGTCACGCGCTGCCCTCGGGCGCGACGGTGGTGGTGGTAACCGCGCGGCTGCCGCCGGAGCTCGCCGCGACGATCGGCCGGCTGCGCGTGCAGGGGCACGCCGTGCACGTGCTCAAGACCTCCGCGCTCGAGTGGGAGGACCTGTCCGCCGGCGTGCCGCTGCACGAGCTCGATGCGGCGCTCACCGCGCTCGAGGCCGCCGCGGACGGGACGCCCGCGGCGGCGGGCGGCGCAGGCGCGGCGCGATGATCGGGCGCTGGCATCGCGAGGCGGCGATGGCGGCGTTCGTCGTGATGGAGGCGACAGCGTGGTTCGTGGCGCTGCGCGCCTTCGGCACCGGCGTCGAGCGCGGCGCGTTCCGCACGCTCGCCGACGACATCCAGCGCGACCTCTCGGCGCACCTCGAGCGCGACCCGCAGCGCGGCCAGGACGCGCTCGCGGTCGCGGCGCGCGCCAGCGAACAGGCGGTGGGCGGAGCCTCGTGGCCCGTGGTGCTGCTGGTGGCGCTCGGGGCGTTCGTGCTCGTGCGCTCGATCTCGCGACTGCGGCTGCCCGGCGTGCTCGCCGCGGCGGTGGGGCTCGCCGCGTCGCTGGTGGCGTTGCACGTGGCCGTGCACCTCACGCTCGCTCGCGACCTGTGGGTGTGGCAGGGCGACGGGCTCGCGCAGCTCGTCGACCGCGGGTCGTCGCCGTTCGGCGGCCAGATCGACAACGCGTCGTTCGTCGCGAACCCCGACCCCGCGCGCGTGGAGCGCGCGGCGAGCGCCGTCGCCGTCGCCGGGCTGTTCATCGTGTGGATGCGCTTCCTGATCGCGGGACGGGGCGCGGTCTCCTACGCGCGTGTGCTGCGCTCGTTCGGGCTCGGCTTCCTCGGCGCCCTGATCGCGGCGTTCTTCGCGAGCGCCGGCTCCGGCTACGACGTGACCGGCTGGGTGCTGACGTACTTCGTGCTGGGCGTGGCCGCGCTGTCCGTGGTGCACGCCGCGCGCACGGCCGCCGCGAGCGACGCGCTGCGGCGCGAGGTGCCATGGCTCGCCTCGGTGGCGCTGACGCTCGCTGCGATCGCCGCGGCCGCCGCGCTCTTCGCGCTGCTCGGCGCGCTCGATGCCGGGCGCGTGTTCCGGCCGCTCGCTGATGGGCTGCTGCTGCTCACCGGGCGCATCCTGATGTTGCTGATTGCGCCCTTCTTCATTGTGATCGACTGGCTGCTGCACTTCTTGATCGGCGATCCGCCGCCGTTCCGCGAGCGCGTCGCCGAGCTTGGCGATCAGGCGGTGGGCCGCGACCGGGATGGCGGGCTGCTCTTCCCGGGCTGGGTGCTCGACGCGATTCGTGCGGTGCTGATCACGCTGGCGCTGTGGGTGGCGTTCCGCGTGTCGCGGCTGCTGTTCGGTCGCGTGCGGCGCGGCGCCGGCGCGCAGGAGTACGCCGAGCTACGCAGCAGCGGCGGCGGTGGCGGCGGGCTCGGGCTGGGCGGCCTGCTGCGCCGCCGGCGCCGGTCCACAGGTGGGACCGAGTGGCTGCGGCTGCACGCGGTGTATGCGCTCTTCGTGCGCGTCGTGCGCCTGGCGAGCGAGCGCGGCGTCGAGCGCGGCGCCGGGCAGACGCCCATCGAGT
>VGPB01000043.1 GCA_016875695.1 Chloroflexota bacterium
TCTCGCGGGCGGCGGGGAGCAGCCACTCGGCGGGAGGGTGCGCGCCCTCGTCGAGCAGACAGGCGAGGCGCGCGCCGGCGCCGGCAGCCTCGCCGATGAGCAGCAGGGCCGTGTCGCGCAGCCGGTCCGGCGGCAGCGCCTCGAGCGCACGCAGCGTTGCGGTGGCGCGCAGGAAGAGGGGGCGTGCGGCGCGCTCGAGGCCGTCGGCGGGCAGCCGCGCGGCTGCGCCCGCGGCGCGGTCGTAGCGGCGCAGCGGGTCGTGCAGCAGCTCGCCGTGGCGCACGAGCCAGCGCACCTCGAGCGAGCGGCTCGCGACGCCGTCGAGCAGCCGGCCGAGGCCGTCGGCCGTCAGCAGCACCGTGGCCATGTCGGGGCGCTCGGCCGGCTCTTCGCTGAGCACCTGCATTCCGTCCTCGAGCAGAGAACCGCGCGTAGCGGGCGGCAGCGCGCGCGCCTCGGCGCCGTCGAGTACGAGCCAGAGCTCGGGGGCGCCGAGCGGCTCGGCCCAGGGGTCGCGCGGAGGCCGCGCGAGCAGCACCAGTGCGCGCGGGGCTACGGCCGCCCATGGCGGCGTGGCGAGCAGCTGCGCGGTGCGCGCCCGGGCGAGCTCGAGCGCGGCGCCTGCGCCGTCGGCGGTCACGAGGCGAGCCGGACGGCGAGCGCCGCGACTCGCGCGCCAAGCGCGCGCGCCTGCTCGCGGTCGTCGTTAGTCAGCACGGCGACGGCTGTGGCGCCGTAGTAGGAGCCGGAGCGGCGCATGCGCTCCGACCAGGGGAGGCCGAGGAAGAGCATGCCATGGCCGAGGATGAGGTGCACCAGCTGCAGCAGCGTCGCCTCCAGGCCGCCGTGCGGGGACCACCCGGCGGCGAACGCGGCGCCCGGCTTGCCGGCGAGCTCACCGCTTTCCCAGAGATCGCCGGACTCGTCGAGCCAGGTCTTGAGCCGGCCGGTGACGCCGGTCCAGTTGGCGGAGCCGAGCACGAGCGCGTCGCAGCGCAGGAGCTCGTCGGGGCGCGCCTCCTCGACGTCGCGCGAGTGCGCGTCGGCGCCGGGGACGAGTGCGATGCCCTCGCAGACGGCGCGGGCGAGCTCGCGTACGAGGCTGGCGCGGCTGTCGAAGAGCACGAGCACGGTGGCCATGGGCGCTCCGCCGCTGGGGGTCGCGAGCGCGCGGGGGCGCTCAGCCCTCGGTGCCGGTCCGTTCCGCCACGACCTGCCGAAAGTGGGTCACGCGCTCGCCCTCGGGCGGCTCGGGCGGGTCGGCGCGCTCGAGGAAGTTGCGCGCGAGGGCGACGAGCGCGGCGGCGCCGCCGTAGGCGATGAACCACTCGAGCCCCTGGAGCGCGGAGTGCACGGAAGTGCGGCGGTCGCCGCGGTGGCGGGCGTAGCCCCACAGCAGCCCGGCGAGCAGGGCTGCGAGGGCGAAGCGGAGCTGGTGCCTGTCGCTCATCGTCGCGGGCGCCTCCGTGCGGCATCGTACGGTCCGTGGTGAGCGGCGTACAGCGTCGGAGCGCGCAGGAGTGGCGTGTCTGGCGCGAACGTGGCACACTGCCGCCGCGTCAACGCCGGTTGTGGTGTGACACGGTTATGTGCTGCCGCCTGGGGCGTGCAGTGGGGGAGGAGCGAGGCGATTTGCAGGACGTGACCTACCGCAGGCCCGCCACCGTCCAGGAGGCGAGCCAGCTGCTGAAGGACAACGGTCCGACGGCGCGGGTGCTGGCGGGCGGCACCGACATCATCGTGATGGCGCGGGAGCGCCGCCGCGACACGAGCATGTTCGTGGACGTGAAGGCGATCCCGGAGCTGAACCAGCTCAGCTTCAGCGCGAGCGAGGGCCTGACGGTCGGGGCGGCCGTGCCGTGCTACCGCATCTACCGTGACGAGACGGTGAGCCGGCTGTACCCGTGCCTGGTGGACTCGACGTCGCTCATCGGCGGGACGGCGATCCAGGGGCGGGCGAGCCTCGGCGGCAACCTGTGCAACTCGGGCCCGGCGGGCGACAGCATCCCGTCGATGATCGTGCTCGAGGGCGAGGCGCACATCTTTGGTCCCAACGGGTGGCGGACGGTGAAGGTGGAGGACTTCTGCACGGCGCCCGGGCGCAACGTGCTGGACGCCGGCGAGCTGCTGGTGTCGATCAAGTTCCCCGCGCCGCGGCCGGGCTCGGGCGCGCGCTTCCTGCGCTTCATCCCGCGCAACGAGATGGACATCGCGGTCGTCAACAGCGCGACCAACCTGACGCTGGACGGCAACACCGTCACTCACGCGCGCATCGCCATCGGCGCGGTCGCGCCGCGGCCGCTGTTCGTGCCGGCGGCGGGCGAGGCGCTGGTCGGGCGGCCGCTGACGGACGAGACGACCGCCGCGGCGGCGACTGCCTCGCGCGACGCGGCGACGCCGATCGACGACATGCGCGGGTCGGTGCGGCAGCGCAAACACCTGTCGTACGTGCTGACCGAGCGGACGATCCGGGACGCTGCGCGCCGCGCCCGCGGCGAGATTGTGAGTCACGTATGAGCAGCCGCGTCATCATCAACACGACGATCAACGGCGAGCCGATGGAGTTCCTGGTGGACGAGCGCGACAGCCTGCTGGAGGCGCTGCGCGAGCGCATCGGCCTGACCGGGTCGAAGGAAGGCTGTAACAACGGCAACTGCGGCGCGTGCGCCGTGATCATGGACGGCCGCCTGGTCAACTCCTGCTGCGTGATGGCGGCCGAGGTCCAGGGCGCGAACATCACGACGGTCGAGGGGCTGGCTACGGGCGGGGAGCTCACCCCGCTGCAGGACGCCTTCTTGGAGGACGCCGCGCTGCAGTGCGGGATTTGCACGCCGGGATTCCTGGTGGCCTCGAAGGCGTTGCTGGACTTCAACCCGAACCCCAGCGAGTACGAGATCCGCTATTGGCTGGCTGGGAACCTGTGCCGCTGCACGGGGTACGATAAGATCATCCGTGCGGTCCAGCACGCGGCTACCCAGATGCGGGCATAACTCGTATCTTGACCACGGTCTCCATCGGCGTCCGGGGCGTGGCCGGTGCGGCGCCGGTTGAGCAGTCAATGGAGGTGAAGCGCTCGGCCTGAGCGCTTCACTCGTTGCAGGGGGGCCCGGCCGCGGCCGGCGCTCACAGGTCTACCGGCGGCGCCCGCGCCGTCGCGCAGTGAGGAGCGAACCTCGATGGTATCCACCGAGAAGCCCAAGTATCGCGTCGTTGGCACCCGGCCGGTGCGGCCGGACGGCACGGACAAGGTCACGGGGCGGGCGCAGTACGGGGCCGACCTGCGGCTGCCGGGCATGCTCTACGCGCGCGTCAAGCGCAGCCCGCACGCGCATGCGCTCATCAAGCACATCGACACGTCGAAGGCGCTGGCGTTGCCCGGCGTGCGCGCGGTGATCACGAACAAGGACTTCCCGGTCGCCGAGGACAAGATCGCGGACCTGGGCGAGGGCGCGGCGAACATCAAGTGGCTGCTCGACAACGTGATGGCCTCGGACCGCGTACTGTACAAGGGACACGCCGTCGCCGCTGTGGCCGCGAACGACCTGCACACGGCCGAGGACGCGCTCGCGTTGATCGAGGTCGAGTACGAGCCGCTGCCGGCGGTGCTGAACGTGCGCGACGCGATGCTCGACTCCTCGCCGCGCCTGCACGACAACCTGCGGACCGAGGAGCTGACCGGCCTGTTCACGCCGCCGCTCGGCGCGGGCGATAAGGTGTCGAACGTCGCGAAGCACCTGCTGCTCACGAAGGGCGACCTGGAGGCCGGGTTCGCCGCGGCGGATATCGTGCTCGAGCGCGAGTTCGAGACGACGATGGCGCACCAGGGCTACATCGAGCCCCACAATGCGACGGCGTTCTGGAACAAGGACGGCGAGCTGACGGTCTGGACGAGCACCCAGGGCTCGTTCGCTGTGCGCGACCAGGTGTCGATGCTGCTGCAGCTGCCGGTGTCGAAGGTGAAGGTCGTGCCCATGGAGATCGGCGGCGGCTTCGGCGGGAAGATCCCGGTGTACCTGGACCCGCCGGCGGCGGTGCTGTCGCGGGTGACCGGGCAGCCGGTGAAGATGTGGATGACGCGCGAGGAGGTCTTCGAGGGCACGGGGCCGACCTCCGGCACGGCGAGCCGCGTGAAGATCGGCGTGAAGCGCGACGGCACGATCACGGCGATGGAAGCGCACTACGCCTACGAGGCGGGGGCGTACCCGGGCTCGCCGATGGCGGCCGGCGTGATGTGCGCGACGGCGCCGTACGACGTGGAGAACGTGCTGGTCGAGGGCTGGGACGTCGTCGTCAACAAGCCGAAGGTGGCGGCGTACCGCGCGCCCGGCGCGTACCAGGCGGAGTTCGCCGTCGAGTCCGTGCTCGACGAGCTTGCGCAGCAGCTGGAGATGGACGCGGTCGACTTCCGCCTGAAGAACGCGGCGAAGGAAGGCACACGGCGCGTCGATGGCGCGGTGTTCGGGCCGGTCGGCAACATCCAGGTGCTGGAGGCGATCAAGAACAGCCCGCACTATAAGTCGGAGCTGTCGGGTGAGCACCGCGGCCGCGGTGTGGCGATCGGCTTCTGGTTCAACGTGGGCTTCGAGTCGAGCGCGTACGCGTCGGTGAATCCGGACGGCCGCATCAGCCTGGTGATCGGGTCGGCCGACATCGGCGGTACGCGCGCGACGATCGCGATGCAGCTGGCGGAGACGCTCGGCATCCCATACGAGGACGTACATCCGCAGGTGGTGGACACGGACTCGATCGGCTTCACGGGCGTGACCGGGGGCAGCCGCACGGCGTTTGCCGGTGGGTGGGCCGCGTACGAGTGCGCGATGGACATCCGCCGGCAGATGGTGGCGCGCGCCGCGCAGATCTGGGAGACCGACGCGGACAAGGTGGCCTACGACGCCGATGGCGTGATCCGCGGGCCGGAGGGTAAGCAGTTCACGTTTAAGGAGCTCGCGGCGCAGCTGCCGCACACGGGCGGCCAGATCCAGGGCCGCGCGGACGTGAGCCCGATGACCGCGGGCCCGGCTTTCGCGGGCCACATCGCGGACGTCGAGGTGGACCCAGACACCGGCAAGGTGACGGTGCTGCGCTACACGGCGATCCAGGATGTGGGCACGGCGGTGCACCCGTCATACGTGGAAGGGCAGATCCAGGGCGGCGCCGCGCAGGGCATCGGCATGGCGCTGTCGGAGGAGTACTTCTACGACGGCAACGGGGTGATGCGGAACGCGAGCCTGCTCGACTACCGCATCCCGACCACGCTCGACCTGCCGATGATCGAGACGATCTTGGTGGAGGTGCCGAACCCGGGCCACCCATACGGTGTGCGCGGCGTGGGCGAGGTGCCGATCGTGCCGCCACAGGCGACGATCTCGAACGCGATTGCGGACGCGATCGGCGTGCGGCCGCGCAACCTGCCGGCGACGCCGCGTGTGTTGCTGGAGGAGCTGCTGCCGCCGGAGAAGCCCTAGGGTTGGCGCGCTCGGCTCCGGGCCGAGCGCGGGGACGGCACGAGCCCGCAAGCACGCGAGGGGCGCTCCACACGGGGCGCCCCTCGTGGCATGATCAGGGCAGCGGCGAGCTCAGTGGCTCGAGCCGGCCGAGGGGGAACGATGGCCACGGTCTTCATCCCGGCGCTGATGCGCAACATGACGGGCGGCAAGGACCGCGTGGAGATCGCGGGACACAACCTGCGTGCGATCGTGGAAGGCCTGGAGGCCGAGTTCCCCGGCATCAAGGATTTCCTGCTGCAAGACGGGCGCATCCGGCCGGGCCTCGCGCTCGCCGTCGACGGCGCTCCCACGGCGAAGGGGCTAGTGATGGAGGTGCCGGAGCACGCGGAGGTGCACATCCTCCCCGCGCTCGGCGGCGGATAGCAGCGGAACCGCGGACCGCAGGAGGCGCATGCTCGACGAGCGGCTTGTCGGCACCTAGGACTTCGTCGATGCGGTGCGTGTGGCCGCCGATGGCGAGCGGAAGCCGACGCACGTGACGGGCGGTGCTGGGCGCGTCATCTACAGCGCGGATGGCCACTACGTCGTCGTTCTAACGGCCTCCGGAAGGCAGCCCTTGACGGCGCATGCTGGCTCCTCGGCGCCGTCGCTCGTCGCCCGGTAAACCGCGAGTGTGGAGCGGCGCGTCGAGCTGTTTGCGACGATGAATGGCGAGTGGCGCACCTGGGATTTCGATGCCGAGCACGGTGAGCGCATCACCACCCGGCTCGGTTCCATGCTGCCCGAAGTGATCGGCACGCAGGAACGCCGACGCGTAGCCTTTGACGGCTACATGCTGACGTACAGCTCGGTACTGGACGCGGACGGCACGCACCTTGAGGTTACGTTTCGGCGGGTGGCGTGAACGCTCTTCTCGCTTCGACGCCGAGCGAGTAGCCCGGCCGCGGCGCGCTCGATTCCCTTCAATCCCCCAGCAGCGTGTCGTAGCCGAGCTCGCGGATCTCCTCGACGTACTCGGAGCGCCAGCCTGGGGAGGGCAGTCGGCGGTGGCGCTCGCGGAACTCGTGGTGGTAGAGGAGGTACTCCTCTTCGAGCCGGCGGCGCCACTCGCTCTCCTCGCGGAAGGCGTCGGGGTCGACGTCCTCGAGCTTGCGGTCCAGGTCGTCGTCCTCGGGGAGGTCGACGTCGTCGCGCCAGTACTCGGCGAGGTAGTCGAGCGATTCCTCGAGGTCGCGGCGGCAGTCGAGCATGTACGTCTCGAGCGCCTGGGAGGCGTCGACGGCGTTGCCGCGCAGACGCTCGATGCGGGCGCAGTCGGCGCAGAGCGTGATGAGCTTGCGGGCGTCGCACTCGTCGCCGCGGGGGCAGTTGCGGTGGCGCGGGGCGAAGGCGTTGAGTGAGGGCTTCCGGGAGTAGCCCGCGACGAGCGAGTCATAGGCCTGGTTGCAGCGAGGACAGATGAGTACCTCTGCGAAGATGCGGTTGATGGCATCTTCCCAGTTGATGCGGAGCTCTTCTGGTCCCTCGGTGGGCATGGAGTCGATCCTACGGCGGGCCCATTGAGTGTCAAACGGGGCGCGGCGGACCGGGGGCGAGGTCGCGCGCGTAGCCGCCGGCCTGCCCCGGCATCTCTTCGACCTCGACCGCGAGCCGCGCGATGGTGTCGTGGCCGCCCCCGGCGAGTCCTTCGGCGACGCGCTCCCACAGCCATTGCGCGAGTAGCTCGGCGGTCGAGTTCTCGATTGGCAACGCGACTACGTCGGCGTCTGGGAAGACGTAGCCGCGGTCGCCGAAGCGCAGCCGCCAGCGCCCCTCGTCGTGCGCGATGTCGAGGAGCGGGGAGCGCGCCTGCAGCAGGAAGCGGTGATCGAGCTCATCGCAGGCCTCGCGCGCGATGCGCTTGAGCGCCGAGAAGTCGATCACCCACCGGTCCGCCGTGAGCGACCCGTCGACGCGGCAGCGCAGCTCATAGTTATGCCCGTGCAGCGGCTCGAGGTCGTCGCCGAGGGTGGCCATGTGCGCTGCCGCGAAGCGCAGGCGCACGCCCTGGACGCTGACGTGGCGCTGGACGTAGCCACCGGGGTCCTCGGGCGGTGGCAGGGTCACGTGGCGGCTCCTGGGTGATGGGTGGGGGGGATGCAGCGAGGGCAGCCTTGCGGCTGCCCTCGGGGTGCGCGTGCCGCGAGCGGTGCGCTAGATGTGCAGGCCGGTGAGCAGGTCTTCGACGCTGCGGGTGCGGACCTTCGTGCGGCCGCGGGCGTCGGCGAGGCGCTGGTCCATGGGGGTGCTGTCGGGGCGTTGGTAGAGCAGGCCGATGGGGATCGTCGAGCTGCCCGCGAGGGCGAGCGCGGCGCTGCGGTTGCCGGGGTCGTGGTCGGCGGGGATGTCGAATGCCCCGGGGGCGATGCCCTTCTCCGGGTTGCCCTTGAGCGCCTCGTACGTGTCGTTGTACGTGGTGCAGGGCGACTGGACGTGGACGATGGCGAAGCCGGGGTGGTCCATACCCTGCTGGATGAGGTTGGCGAGGTCGCGCGGCTTGGTTGAGATGCCGGAGGCGACGAAGGAGACGCCGAGCGCGAGGTACAGCTCGAGGGGGTTGATCGCGTCCTCGAGCTTGCCGTACGGCGTCGTGGGGGTGACCACGCCGAGCATCGTGGTGGGCGAGGCCTGGCCCTTGGTGAGGCCATAAATGCCGTTGTCCATCACGACGGCGGTGACGTCCAGGTTGCGCTTCGCCTGGGGGCCGATGTGCTCCATGCCGATGCTCAGGAAGTCGCCGTCGCCGGCGGCGATGACGACGTTGAGGTCGGGCCGCGAGGCCTTGATGCCGTACGCGATGGGCAGCGTGCGGCCGTGGATGCCGTGGATGCCGAACGGCTGTGGGCCTTCCTGCAGGTGCACGAGGTTGCCGGAGCAGCCGATGCCGGCGACGACGACGGTGCGCTCGATGCCCTCGCCGCGCTCGACGGCGCGGCGGCTGATCGCCATGTCGACGGCGCGCACGACGCCGAAGTCACCGCACCCCGGGCACCACTTGAAGTCGTAGTCGGGATTGCGCTTGCTCATACTCGCGCCAGCCTTCCGCTGCGTGCCGCGATCTCCTCGCGGACGCGCTCGACGAGGAACTGTTCTTTGAACGGGAGCCCCGTGTACTGCGTGATCGAGTGCGCGTTCACGCCGAGGCCACGAAGGACGCCGGCGAACTGCCCGAGGTAGTTGAGCTCCGGCACGATCACCAGCTCCTTGCGGCGGAGCTCTTTGAGCAGCGCTGCGGGGAGCGGGTTCAGGTACATGGTGTACATCCAGCCGAGGTCGACGCCGGCGTTGCGGAGCATCTGGTAGGCGGCGCGCCCTGCGCCCTTGGAGCCGCCCCAGGGCATGAGCGCGATCGGGCTCTCGGTGTGTTCGGCCTCGTAGCTGCCGTTGTCGAGCAGCTTGAGCTTCGCGAAGCGGCGCTCGGTCTGCATGATGTGCACCTGCGGGAGGTGGGTGGTATCGCCGGGCTCGTCGTGCTCGCTGGCGTTGGCGACGTAGGCGCCGGGGCCGCCGGGCACGGGGAAGGGCGCGAGGCCGTCGCCGGAGTAACGGCGGTTGCCCATCGAGCCGTCCGAGACGATGCGGGACTCCGCGACGACCAGGCTCGGGTCGGGGCGCGGGACGTCCTCGTTGCGCTCGGCGACGGACATTTCGGTGAGCAGGATGACGGGGCCCTGGTAGCGCTCGGCCCAGTTGAGGGCGTCGACGCCGGCCTGGAAGCACTCCTCGACGGAGCCCGGGGCGATGATGGGGATGCGCATGTCGCCGTGGCCGGGGTTGAGCGCGGTGAGCAGGTCGGACTGCTCGGTCTTGGTGGGCAGGCCGGTGGCGGGGCCGCCGCGCTGCACGTCGCACACGACGCACGGGATCTCGGCCATCCAGGCGAGGCCGAGGCCTTCGCCCATGAGGCTGAGCCCGGGGCCGGCGGTGGAGGTCATGGCCTTTCGGCCGGCGTAGCCCGCGCCGACGATCGCGGCGATCGACTCGATCTCGGACGTGGCCTGGCCGACGAACTTGCCCTCGCCGTTGAGGTTGCCCTCCATGAACGTGAGGATCGTGGTGGCGGGGGAGATCGGGTAGCCGATGAAGATGTCGAGGCCCGCGGCGATCGCGCCGAGCGAGAGGAAGTCGTTGCCCTTGACGAGCACGCGTTGGCGCTCGATGAGCGGGGGCGGGTCGAGCGGGTTGACGCGGTAGCCGCTGGCGGCGGCCTCCTCGAACCCGACGTTGAGCGCCTTGATGTTGCCGTCGATGATTTCCTGGTCGTTGGCGCGGCCGCGGCGGAAGCGCGCCTCGATGAACTGGCGGAAGTAGTCCGCGGGCATGGAGGCGAGCTGCGCGACGGCGCCGATCATGATGATGTTCGCCGCGCGCGGGTTGCCGGTGGCGCGGGCGAGGCTATCGACGTCGAGGCCGATGGAGAGGCCGCCGAGCTGCTCGTCGAAGTCCTTGGAGTTGTAGATGAGCACGCCGCCTTCGCGGAGCTCGCCGATGTGCGTTTCGTAGGCCTGGCGGTTGAGCGCGACGAGCACGTCGAGTTGGTCGCCCTGCGTGAGGATGACGTTGGTGGAGACGCGGGTCTGAGCCCAGGTGGGGCCGCCCTCGATCTGCGAGGGATAGGTGGCGAACGTCTGCACGTGGTAGCCGACCTGTGCGGCGGCCTGTGCGAGACCTTCGGCTGCGGTGACCTGTCCCTGTCCACCCTCGCCGGCGAAGCGAACGACGAGATCGCTACCCATCGGCCTAGCCTTCGTACTGGGGCTCCACGTCCGGACAGGGCGTCCGTGGATCGGCGGCGTGCAGCCTCCGAACGCGGTGCCGCGGCCTGCTGGCCTGGGCCAGTCTGCGGCCGCGACGCGATCGGACCTGCGGCTGTGTGCGCTCTCGCGCAAAGACCGGGTTGCTCGCGCGCCGGGGAGCGTCTCCCGCCCCCTAGCCGCCTACTCCGAGTATGGTACGCGCGATACTACGTTCAATATCGCCGCACGTGATGGAGCGGTCGCATCATAACACTCGGCCCGATCCGGCACAGCCCGGAGACACCCCGATTAGGCATCAATATGGTGAAGGCATACGTGCTCATCGTCACAACCCCCGGGGCGACGCGCCGGGTGGTGGAGGCCTTGCTGGCGATTCCCGCGGTGCGCCAGGCGCACGAGGTCATGGGGCCGTACGACATCGTCGTGGAGCTGGTCACTGACGCGCTGACGGATATTCCGCCGATCCTGTCCGACCGCATCCGCACGCTGGAGGGCATCCAGTCGACGACCTCGCTGGTGGCGTTCCCCGAGTAGGGGTAGCGGCGTCGAACGGGCGGCCGGGCGGCGGGCCGGAGCAGTCCTGGTCACATCATGGCTCGAGGGTGGCGCGCCAGGAGGACGCTGGTGGCGGTGACGCTGGAGGCTGGGGAGCGCGCGCCGGACTTCGCGCTGCGCGATCAGGACGGCGCGCTGCACCGCCTGGCGGATTACGCAGGGCGCACGGTCGTGCTGTACTTCTACCCCCGAGACGCGACGCCGGGCTGCACGAAGCAGGCGTGCTCGCTGCGTGACGAGCACGATGCGATCCTGGCAGTGGGCGCGGTGGTGCTCGGTGTGTCGACGGACGATGCGGCGTCACATCAGCGCTTCCGCGCGGCGCACGCGCTCCCGTTCCCGCTGCTCGTCGACGAGGGCGCGAAGGTCGCGACGCGCTACGGCGCGTGGGGCGAGAAGACGCTGTACGGGCGCACGTCGGTCGGCATGACGCGGGCGACGTTCGTGATCGGGCCGGACGGCCGCCTGCAGCGCGTGTGGAAGCGCGCGCGGGCCGAGGGGCACGGCGCGGCCGTATTGGCCGCGCTGCGGGAGCGCGCTGCGCAGATGGCGGGCGCGCCTAGGTGTAGTGACCACGAACCTGTGAGAGGCGACTGACCGGCGGGAGGCCACCGAGCGAGCCATGAGGCTTGCGTCAGTTTGTACTACCGCAGCCAGCCGGCGAGGGCACGAGCGCGATGGGCGCTGGTGGGGTAGGCGAAGGCGTAGGCCCACGTGCGGAGCAGCACCTGGATGAAGCGTTCGGCCTTGCCGTTGGTGCGCGGCGTGTAGGGGCGGGTGCGCAGGTGACGCAGGCCAAGCGCGGCGCAGGATGCTCGCCAGGCTCCGGACAAGTACACAGGCCCGTTGTCCGTCATCACCGCCTCCACCTCGACACCTTGCTCGCCGTACCAGACGCAGGCCCGCTCGAGGAAGGCGACGGCGTCCACCGCGCGGTCGGTGCGCAGGACGTTGGC
>VGPB01000044.1 GCA_016875695.1 Chloroflexota bacterium
TCGGGCGATGCAGGCGGCGCAGCCGTCGCGCTCGGAGGCGCCGCTGCACGCGACGGCCGACGGCAGCACGGTACGCGTGACGCCGGGGTCGCGTGTGCAGCTGCGCGGCATCACGTCGCCCGGCGAGGCGCTGAGCGCGCCCGACGCGGCCGGCGAGTTCGAGGTGCAGCTAGGCGCGTTGCGCACGCGCGTGCGCCTGCAGCAAGTCGTCGCCACGGCGCCGCCCGGCGCGAGCGCCCCGATCGCCGGGCGCACGCCGGCGCCGCCGCTCGCGCCCGTGGCCGACGAGATCGAGGTGCGCGGCCAGACGCTGGACGAGGCGCTGCCGCGCGTCGAGACGTTCCTGGACCACGCGGCGCGCGTGGGCAAGTCGCGCGTGCTCGTGATCCACGGCAAGGGCACGGGCACGCTGCGGCGAGCCGTTCGCGAGCTGTTCGACCGCCATCCGCTCGTCACCGGCTACGAAACCGCCGGCCGCACCGAGGGCGGAGAGGGCGTCACGGCGGTGTTCCTCGCCGCCACCGCGCGATGACGCGCACCGCGCAGCTGTTCCTGCGCACGGCGGTCGTGATGCTCATCGCCGGCGTGGCGATCGGCGCGGCCGGGCTCGTCGACCTGGGCTGGCTCGCGGGCTCGCGGCGCATGGCGCACGCGCACGTGCTGCTGATGGGCTGGCTGTTCAACACCGTCGTCGAGGTCGCGTGGTGGATGTTCCCGCGCGTCCCTGGCACGGTCGCGCCCGCTGCGCTGGTCATCGCCGCGTGGGCCGCGCTAAACGGCGGGCTGCTGCTGCGCAACGGCTACGACCTGGCCGGCGGCGGCGCGCTCGCCGCGCCCGCCGCCGCGCGCTGCTGCTGACCTAGCGCGCGCCCTCCGCGCGCGCGAGTTCGTCAGGGCGCTCTTCGACGGGCGCCACGATGCCTTCGAGGTGGCAGTGGTCGTTGTATGCGGCGATCACGTCGCGACCCTGCTCGCGCACGAGCGTCGTCAGTCCGCAGTTCGCCGTGTACACCTGCGCGTATTCGTCGTGCGGCAGCGCGCAGAGCTCCGCGACGAGCGCGCCGAGCACGCCGCCGTGTACCACGACGATCGCGATGTCGTCGCGGTGGCGCTCGGCCAGCCCGGCGATGCCCGCGCCGACGCGCGCGCGGAACGCCGGCAGGCCCTCCTCGCCTGGCACCCGGCCAACGCCCCAGCCGCGCTCCGCGCGGCCCCAGCGCGCAACGGCATCGTCGTAGCGCATCCCCTGAGCCTCGCCGAAGTGATACTCGCGCAGCGCGTCCACCTCGACGATCGCGAGGCCGGTCGCCGATGCGAGCGCGTCGGCGGTCTCCCGGGCACGCCGCAACGGGCTGGTGTACAGCGCGCGCGCTCTTACACTCACCAGGCGCACCGCAACCGCCTCCGCCTGGCGGCGCCCGAGCGGCGTCAGCGGGACGTCCAGCCACCCCTGGATCAGCCGCCCGACGTTGCCAGTCGACTCGCCGTGGCGCACCAGCAGCAGCGTCATGCCGCGCTCACCGCGACCCGTCGGCTCCCGACATGAGGTCGAGGAACTGCGAGAGCACGCGCGCCGTCGCGCCGAAGATCAGGTCGTCGCCGAAGCGGTACGCGCGCGACTCCATGCCGTTCGGCAGCACCATCGTCTCCGACGCGCCGCCGGACAGCAGGTACGGCAGCGGCACCTCGAGCAGGCGTTCCATCTCGATGCGCGCGAAGCGGAACGGGTACGGCGCCGGCTCGGTGATCGCGCCGACGTAAGGGCTCATCACGAAGTTGGAGCGCGTCACCACGTCGTCGAGGCGGCCGTAAACGTCCACGTGATGGGACGGCACGCCGATCTCCTCGTGCGTCTCGCGCAGCGCGGTGTGCAGCAGCGTGTCGTCGTCCTCGTCGCGCGCGCCGCCGGGGAAGCTGACCTCGCCCTTATGGTGCTCGACGCGGTGCGAGCGCACCTGGAACAGCACGTGCTCGGCGCCGTCGCGCTCGTAGAGGAGCAGCATGACCGCCGCGGGCATGTGCCCGTCGACCGGCACCAGCGTGGGCCGCAGGCCCTGCAGCAGTTCACGCGCGCGGTCTCGCACAGCCACCCTCCCGTCGCGCGGCCGGCGCTCGTGTGGCTGGTGGGCCCGCCAGGATTCGAACCTGGGACCGATCGGTTATGAGCCGACTGCTCTAGGCCGCTGAGCTACAGGCCCGCGCCAGCACAAGTATAAGCGGCCGGCGGCCTCGACACGATGACCTCCGCGCGCGCCGGGAGCTCAGGCGACAGTCGTCGACTTGAGGGCGCGCAGGGCGGCCCCCAGGCCCCCCGCGCGCCGGAGCGGCACGCTCCGTCGGCAGCTACTGCAGTCGCTCCGGCGCGCGCTCCGGGCGCGCGACGAAGTTCGCGAGCAGCGCGTGCCAGTCCGCCATCAACGCCGGCTTCTCGTGCGCCGCCTCCGCGCCCGCCGCCAGCGCCCGCGCGCGCTCCTCGTCGCCGAGGTGCGCGGAGAGCAACACCACGCGCACGTCGGGCCGCGTCGCGCGCAGCGGCGCGATGAGCGCGCAGCCGTCGGTGCCGTCGATGCGGCAGTCGAGCAGCACGAGCTGGCCCTCCGGCACGCGCTGCAGGCGCGCGCCGATTTGCGGCAGGTCGCTGAGCACGCTGATGTCGGCGAGCGAGCTGAGCTCCAGCAGCACGAGCCGCACCATCAGCGCGTGGTCACTGTCGTCGTCGACAATGACCACCTGCGGCGCAGCGACGGGCGCCGCGGCCGTTATCAGCGTGCCTCCGCCGCAAGCGGCACGCGCACCAGCAGCTGCCCGCCGGCCACGCCGACCTGCGCGCCGCAGCGCTCCAGCTGCACCTGCGCTGCGGCCAGCCGCCCCACGGTGCCGCCCGCGTGGCGCTGCAGCGACCCGAACAGCGCCTGCAGCGGCGAGGTCTCCAGGTCGGCGCACTCGGCCGGCAAGGTCGCGACCAGCTCGGCGTGATCAGCCGTATGCTCCACGCTGAGCGGAGAGCCCGCCGCCGTGAGCAGCTAGACGAGGTCGGCGAGCGGCCGAGGTTCGACGAGCACCTTCGCCTGGCCCGCGCCGTTCGCCGCGGCCCCGACGAACTCGACGAGCGGCGTCGCGAGCGCCTCGAGCGGCCGGTTCAGCGCGCGCGAGAGCAGCGTCACGGCGTCGAGCATGCGCTCCAGCTCGCGCACCGCGTTGGCGAGGCTGGCGCGTGCGCTGCCCACGCGCTTCACCGACGCAGCAGCTCCGCGCTCAGCGAGAGCGTGAGCAGCGGCGACTTGAAGTCGTGCGAGACGGCGCGGAGGAGGGAGGTCAGCAGCTCGAAGGGAGAGGAGAGGACAACCGGCGCAGGGGCTGACGCGGAGAGGGAGGGCAACTAGCTCGCCACCATCACCACCCTTTGCGCTGGTCCACCCCGCTGGGTGCGGCGCAGAGCGGGCACGCGGCGCGTCCGCTCGACTCCGACTCAACGATATTGGCGACGGACGGCGGAGCGGTGAACCGCGACCCGTAGGCGCTGGCACCTAATATCGGGCTGCGACCGGCCGCCTCAGGCGAAGGGCCCCAGCTCGACACCACCGAGGATGTGCAGGTGCAGGTGCCACACGGTCTGCCCCGCGTCCCGGCCGGTATTCAGCACCAGCCGGTAGCCGCGCTCGGCCAGCCCCTGCTCGGCCGCGATGCGGGCCGCCCGCACGATGAGCCGGCCCAGCCAGCCGGCGTCTTCGTCGGCCAGCCCCACGGTGCTGACCGGGCCCGCGCGCCGCGGGATGAGGAGGATATGGGTGGGGGCGGCGGGCTCGATATCGCGAAACGCCACGCACTCGCCGTCCTCGTACACCCGGTCGCTGGGGATCTCGCCGCGCAGGATGCGCGCGAAGACATTGTTCGAGTCGTAGCGCTCGCCGCTCGCCTCAGCCATCTCGCAGCCCCCCATGCCCCGTGCCACCCACGCTAGCCCGTGTGCACGCGCAGCTCCTGCAGCCCGCGCAGCGCGAACGTACCGCCGCGCACCGGCTCGCCCTCGATGCCAAGGGCGGGCAGCCGGCGTAGCAGCGCCGCGAAGCCGACCGCCGCCTCGAGCCGCGCGAGCGGCGCGCCGAGGCAGAAGTGCGGCCCTAGCCCGAAGCTCAGGTGGTGCAGGTCCGCGCGCGTGACGTCGAGCGCATCGGGGTCGGCGAAGCGCGCCGGGTCGCGGTTCGCGGCGCCAACCATCACGAGCACCGTGTCCCCGGCGTGCAACGTTCGCCCGTCGAGCTCAACGTCGCGCACCGCGACTCGCGCGACTGCCTGCACCGGGCTGTCGAAGCGCAGCAGCTCCTCCACGCCCTGCGCGATCGGCGTCGCACCGTCGAGCAGCCGCGCCAACTGCGCCGGGTGCAGCGCGAGCGCGAGCGTGCCATTCGCGAGCAGGTGTGTGGTGGTCTCGTGCCCGGCGACGAGCAGCAGGATGCAGAACGCCAGCAGCTCCTCGTGGCTCAGGTGGCTCCCCGTGCCGGAATGGGCATCCTCCGCCTGCACGAGTGCCGTCAGCAGGTCCTCGCGCGGCGCGCGGCGGCGCTCCGCGAGCGCGCGATCGAAGTACGCGATGAGCTCGCGCGAGGCCTGTCGCGCGGCCTCGGTCGCGGCTGGCGTGGTGAACAGGTTCGTCTGCCCCGCGAGCGCCGCGGACCAGCCGCGAAACAGAGCCCGATCCTCCGGCGGCACGCCCAGCAGCTCCGCGATCACGATCACCGGCAGCGGCTGCGCAAACCCCGACACGAGATCGAACGCGCCGCCCTCGGCGCCGTCGAGCGCGGCGCCGAGGAGGGCGTCCGCGATCTCCGCGATGCGCGCGCGGCGCTCCTCAACGATGCGCGGGGTGAACGCGCGCGTAACGAGACTGCGCAGCCGGATGTGCGCCGGCGGGTCGGAGGTGAGCACCGTCGGCACCTCGCCCAGCGGGAAGCTGCGGCGCTGCACCTGGAGCGCGCGCGCCACCTCGCTCGTGGCGAGGTAGGGGTTCGAGGCGAACGCCGCGGGGTCGCGCAGCACGCGCTCGCAGGGGGCGTAGCCGGTGAGCACCCAGGCCTGGAGCGTGGCGCTGTAGTGCACGGGCTCGGCGGCGCGCAAGTTCGCGTACGCGCGGTAGGGGTTGGCCTGGTACGACGGGATGAACGGGTTGAACACCGCGGCCATGCATCGATAGTAGCGGCCGCGCGGTCTTGGAGCAGGCGCGGTGCGGACGGCGCGGCGCGATCGTACGCTCGAAGCTACTCGTGCGCGCGATGGGAGGCCAACCGATGGCAGCCGATGCCCTGCACTTCCGGCGCCCGCCGCGCGGGCGCTGGCGGCGCTTCCTGCCGCTGGCGGGCACCGTGTTCGTGCTCTGGGTGCGCTGGCGCTGGCTGCGCCTGCGCCGCCGCATCGCCCGCTCCGAGCTGCCGGAGGCCACGCACCGCTTCCACCTCTCGGCGGCGCGCGCCATGGTGCGCCGCGCGGTGCGCCAGCAGGGGCTGATCATGAAGACCTGCCAGTTCCTCGGCAGCCGCGCCGACATCCTCATGGAGGAGTACGTCGAGACGCTGTCGCTGCTGCACGACGCCGTGCCGCCGCGCCCGTGGTCCCAGATGCGCCGCGTGATCGAGCGCGAGCTCGGCGGACGCGTCGAGGAGCTCTTCGCCGCGTTCGACACCACGCCCGTCGCCGCCGCCTCGCTCGCGCAGGTCTACCGCGCGCGGCTGCACGACGGCACGGGCGTTGCCGTTAAGGTGCAGTACCCCGGCATCGAGCAGATCGTCAGGTCCGACCTCCGGGCGATCCGCCTGCTGGCGAACATCTGGTCGCGTCTCGAGACGGCGATCGACTTCCGCGCTGTCGCCGCCGAGATGGAACGCAACGCGCCCGAGGAAGTCGACTTCGTGCACGAAGGCCACGCCGCCGAGGAGATCGCGGCGCTACTGGGCGCGCGTGCCGACGTGGTGGTCCCGCGCATCTACTGGGAGCGCTCGGCGCGGCGTGTGCTGACGATGGATTACCTCGACGGCATCAAGATCACGGACGTCGACGCGCTGCAGCGCGCCGGCATCGACGGCGCGCAGGTCGCTCAGACGCTCATCGATCTCTACAACGTGATGGTGCTGCGGCACGGTATGTTCCACGCCGACCCGCACCCCGGCAACCTGCTCGTGCTGCCGCCGCTGCACGCCGGCGGCCCGGCGCGCATCGGCCTGGTCGACTTCGGGCTGACGAAGCGGCTGCCGGAGGCGTTCCGCCAGCAGGTGGTCGTGCTCACCTCGGCGATCATCGCGCAGCACCGCGCCGAGATCGCCGCGACGATGGAGGGCATGGGCTTCCGCACGCGCGATCGCGACGAGGAGACGTACCACGCGCTCGGCGAGGCGTTCCTCGGCGACGTGCTGCGCTCTGGCCGCGCCTATGCCGACCAGGCGCTGTTCGCCGAAGTGAACGTACGCCTCGGCCGCGTGCTGCGCGCCAACCCGCTCGTGCAGGTGCCCGGCGACGTGATTCTGATCGCGCGCGTGATGGGCCTGCTCTCCGGCATCGGTCGCACGCTCGACTCACGCACGGACCTGCTGGAATCGCTCATCCCCTACCTCGAGGAGGAGAGCGCCGGCGAGGTGGCGGGATAAGGCCCAAGGCTTCGCGGCGTTCATTCTATTGGCGGGAAAACGAACTGAGCCTCGCTGTGGTCCGACTCGAACACCCACACACGTCAGAACGGCGAGGCAGCAAGCGATTCTGAGACGACGTCCTGAAACTCGTGTTTGTCGGTACCGAGCCAGTTGCACGGGACCCGCGAAAAGATGAGCAGTTCAACGGGATTCTTGGTCTTGTACGACTTCATCGCTTTCGAATTGAAGACTTCAACGAACCGCGGTGCCTCAACCGTGAGGTTGACTGCGTTCACGACCGGCCCGTTGCCTCCGCTATCGATTCGGAGGACGCGCGCATCGGCGTGAAGCGACTCAGGCGTCGGAATCAAGAACCACCGCTGACCTTCTCAGTCCGTCGGCAGCTCAGCGAACTCGCTGAGTACGTGAGCGATTTCCCGGCGGGCTCTCCCTTTCAGCCAGCGCTGATCGACATGTCCCGCGATGCTCACATTGGCATCTCGAAGGGCGTGCTGTATCCGCGATCGCTTCACCTCCGGCATGGCCAGGAGGACTTCGTTTGCTAGCGCCACGATGCGCTCGCGCTGCGCGACCCGCACGAGGCCATCGGGGTCGATCGCTTCAGTAATCTCAAAGTCGATCGCCTCGCCGACCCGCATCCGGCACACGATGTCCGGACGGGGAGGGTTCTGCCGTGCAATCGAGTACCCAACGATGCCGAGCGGACAGACTTTCGCGAAGGACCGAAACACGCGCAGCTCTCCACGCTGCTGGACGAGTCGCGTCACTACCTCTGCGCCCCGAGCGGCACGTACGGGCGCTCCGCCGGCCCGTCGTACTGCGTCAGCGGGCGGATCAGGATGTTGTGCGCGAGCTGCTCCGCCACCTGCGCCGTCCACCCGGGCACGCGGCCGACGGCGAAGATCGGCACGAACAAGTCCGGCGGGAAGCCGTTGAGGTAGTAGATCACGCCCGCGAAGAAGTCCACGTTCACGTGCACGCCGAGCCGCGCGTACGGGCGCATCGCCTCCTGCACCGCCTCGAGGATCGCGTACCAGCGCGGCTCGCCCATCTCGCGTGAGAGCTGCTCCACGCCTTCGCGCAGGTGCTGCGCACGCGGATCCTCGGTCTTGTACACGCGGTGGCCGAAGCCCATCACCGGCTGGCCCTCGGCGCGCAGCTGCTTCACGTATGCGGCCGCGCGCTCCGGCTCGCCGATCGCCTGCGCCATCAGCATCACATTCTCGGCCGCGCCGCCGTGCGAGGGGCCGGACAGCGCGGCGATCGCGCCCGTGATCGCCGCGTGCAGGTTCGCCTGCGTGCCGGCGATCACGCGCGCCGCGAACGCCGACGCGTTCGCGCCGTGCTCCGCGTGCAGCACGAAGTCCTTGTCCATCAGACGCGCCGCCTCCGCACTCGGCTCGCGACCGCGCAGCATGTACAGGAAATTCGCGGCGTGCCCGAGGTCCGCACGCGGCGCGACCGGCTCGCGATGCTCGCGCAGCGCGTGGTGCGCCATCACCAGCGTCGGCACCTGGGCCGTCAGCCGCGCGCCCTTGCGCAGCGTGGCCTCGACCGAGTTGTCGCGCGTCTCCGGGTCGAACGCGGCGAGCGCCGAGGTGGCCGTGCGCAGCGCGTCCATCGGATGGGCGTCGCGCAATGCGCGCAGCAGCTCCACGACCGGCGCGGGCACCGCCCGCGCCGCGCGCAACTCGCCGTCGAACGCCGCGAGCTGCGCGCGCGCCGGCAGCTCGCCCTGCAGCAACAGGTACGCGACCTCCTCGAACGTGGCGTGCTCGGCGAGCTCGTGGATCGAGTAGCCGCGATACAGCAGCGTGCCCGCGCGGCCGTCAATGAACGACGTGCTCGAGCGGTCGAAGTACACGCCCTGCAGCCCGCGATGGATGCGCGGCGCGTCGTCCGTCATGCGCCTGTCCGGAGTGCGCGGCGGCGCGAGCGTAGCGATGCGGTGCGACTCTGCACGCTCAGTCCTCGAGCGTCGAGGTGTCGCCCTCGGGCAGGCCGAGCTCGCGCGCCTTCAACAGGCGGCGCATGATCTTGCCGGAGCGCGTCTTGGGCAGCGTCGGCAGGAAGTCGATCTCGCGCGGCGCGACGCCGGGGCCGAGGCGCTGGCGCGCGTGGCCGACAAGCTCACGGCGCAGCTCCTCCGTCGGCGCGAAGCCGTCCTTCAGCGAGACGAACGCCTTCACAATCTCCATCGCCACCGCGTCCGGCTTGCCGATCACCCCCGCCTCCGCGACCGCGGGGTGCTCGATGAGCACGCTTTCGACCTCGAACGGGCCGACAAGGTGTCCGGCGGTGTTGATCACGTCGTCGTCGCGGCCGACGAACCAGTAGTAGCCGTCGGCATCGCGCTTCGCGCGATCGCCGGTCAGGTACCAGCCCCCCTTGAAGCGCGACGCGTAGCGCTCCTCGTCCTTCCAGTACGTGCGAAACATCGAGGGCCAGCCCGGGCGCAGCGCGAGCTGCCCCTCGCGCATCGGCTCGTCGATCGCGCGGAACTCGTCATCGATAATCGCCGCCTCGATGCCGGGGAGCGGCTTGCCCATCGAACCGGGGCGGATCGGCACGCTCGGGTAGTTCGCGATCATGATCGCGCCGGTCTCCGTCTGCCACCAGTTGTCGTGGAACGGCAAGCCGAACGCCTCCTGGCCCCAGACCACGCCCTCCGGGTTGAGCGGCTCGCCGACAGACATCGTGTAGCGCAGCGAGGACAGGTCGTGCTGCTGCGGGATGCGCGCCCCTGCCTTCATCAGCATGCGGATCGCCGTCGGGGCGGTGTACCACACGCTCACGCGGTGCCGCTCGATGAGCTCGAACCACTTCCCCGCGCCGAACCCGCCTTCGTAGATGAGCTGCGTCACGCCGTTGCTCCACGGCGCGAACATGCCGTACGAGGTGCCCGTCACCCAGCCGGGGTCCGCCGTGCACCAGTAGACGTCGTCCGGGTGCAGGTCGAGCACGTACTTGCCCGTGGCGTAGTGCCCCACCACGGCGCCGTGCACGTGCGCCGCGCCCTTCGGCAGGCCCGTCGTGCCGGATGTGAAGTGCATGAGCGACCAGTCCTCGGCGCCCGTGGGCTCGATCGCCGCTTCATCCGCGGCGCCGTCCATCAGCCGCATGTAATCGAGGTGGGCGCCCGTCGCGCCACGCTCGCGGTCGATCACCATCACGTGCTGGAGCGACGGCAGGTCCGCACGGATCGCCTCGATCTTCGCCAGCAGCCGCGGCGTGGTCACCATCAGCACGCCGTCGGCGCGCCGCACGCGCTCGGCGACCGGCTCTGGCCCGAACGCAGAGAACAACGGCGCCGCGATCGCGCCCGCCTTGAGCGCCCCGAACACGCCGACGTACAGCTCCGGGATGCGATCCGCAAAGAAGAACACCCGATCCCCGCGCGCAATGCCCAGCTCCCGCAGCACGTTCGCGAAGCGGTTGGTGAGCCGCCGCAGCTCCTCGAAGGTCAGGCGCTCGACGCGGCCGTCGGAGCCCTCCCAGATCATCGCGAGCCGGTCCGGCGCGCGCCGCGCGTGCCGGTCGATGCACTCGTTCGCCTGGTTCACGAGGCCGCCCGGTAGCTCCAGCTCCGCGCGCACGGCGTCCCATGACCAGCCGCGCCGCAGCGCCTCGTAATCCGCGAGGTTGGGCGGCACGCGCCCCGGCGCCTTCGCGATCTCCGGGTAGCTCATGACCATCGGCGTGCCCCCGTCCGCCCCGCGACGCCGCGATTATATCGCCGCCCCGGTAGAGCCCCGGCTGCCCGACGGTCGGGCGGGCCGGGCTTGCACAAGCGTAAGCGATCAGTTACACATATGCCGTGGACGCAGTGCTGCAGGCACTCGCCGAGCCGCGCAGGCGGCGCATCCTGGAGCTGGTGCGCGAACGCGAGCTACCGGCGGGCGCGATCGCCGCGCGCTTCGACGTAAGCCGCCCGGCGATCTCGCAGCACCTGCGCGTGCTCAAGGAGGCCGGGCTCGTGAGCGAGAGACGCAACGGGACGCGGCGGTTGTACCGCGCTCGCCCGGAGGGGCTGGCGGAGCTGCGCGCGTTCCTCCAGGGCTACTGGGATGACCGGCTGTAGCAGCTCCACGACGCCGCGGAGGCCGAGGAACAGAGGGGGCAGTTATAACCACCAGTAGCAGCGTGACCGGCGGCACCATCGTGACCGCCGAAATCCGCATCGCCGCACGGCCGGAGACGGTGTTCGAGTTCTTCGTCGACCCAGAGAAGCTCATGCGCTGGAAGAGCATCGAGGCCACGCTCGAGCCGCGGCCCGGTAGGCTGTACCACTGCAACGTCAACGGCCGCGACATCGCCGTCGGCAGCTACCTCGTCGTGGAGCAGCCGCGGCGCGCCGTCTTCACGTGAGGCTGGGAGGGCGAGGGCAGCGGCGTGCCCCCCCGGCTCCAGCACCGTCGAGATCACACTCGCGCCCGACCGCAGCGGCACGCTCGTGCGCCTCGAGCATCGGGACCTGCCCGAGGCGGCCGCCCGGCAGCATCGCGAGGGCTGGCTGCACTACCTCGACCGCCTCGCCACCGCCGGAGCGGACGGCGACCCGGGATCCGACCCGTGGCTCGAAGCGGCGATGAACGAGGCCGCCTCGCCCTGATCACTCGCCCGAGCATCGATTCAGACTTACCAGCACGAAGGGGGACACCTTGCCACGCTTCATCGATCGCCACGCTCAGCTGCCGATGCCGTCGCCCGCCGGGCTCGCCGACCTGCGACGGCGCGTCGAGGCCCCCGCCGACGCGCGCGGCGTGAAGGGCGTGAACATCCTGTTCGCCACCGACGGGTCCGTGACCTGACTCTCTGAAACGAGACCAGCGGAGGAGGTGAAGACTTTTGTTGGTCGCGAGGGAGGGGACGGCATTGAGCAGGAGGAAGTGGTTCGGAGCCGAGGAGATCATTGGCAAGCTGAGGGAGGCCGAGGTCGGTCTGGCGCAGGGTCAGACGGTGGCGCAAGTGTCCCGGAGGCTGGGGATCAGCGAGCAGACCTACTACGGCTGGCGCCGCGAGTACGGCGGGATGAAGGTCGACCAGGCGAAGCGGCTGCAGGAGCTCGAGCGGGAGAACG
>VGPB01000045.1 GCA_016875695.1 Chloroflexota bacterium
CCTGGCCGCCCTGCTGGCTGCCGTCGGCCGGGCGTCGCCCGTAACCGCCACCGCCACCGCCGGGCCCGCGACCACCCCCGCCGCCGTTCGACCCACCGCGTCCGCGGCCACCGAAGCCACGGCCGCCCGGACGCGGCCCACCCGTCCCCGCCGCCATCGGCCTGGGCGTAGTACCCGGCGCGGGCCGCCGCGGGATCGCGTCCTCGTCGAACTCCTCCTCGTCGATGTCGACCGGCGTCGCGCCGTTCCCGTCGCCGCCGCCCTTCTCGTCGTCGAGCAGCGCCCGCCGCGACAAATTCACGCGCCCGAGGTTGTCGATCTCGGTCACCAGCACCCGCACGCGGTCGCCCAGGTTCACCACGTCCTCGACGCGGTTCACCCGCTCCAGCGCAAGCTCGGAGATGTGGACCAGCCCCTCCTTGCCCGGCAGCAGCTCCACAAACGCGCCGAACGTCATGATCCGAGTCACCGGACCCTCGTACTGTTCGCCGACCTGCACCTCACGCGTCAGCCCGCGGATCATCTCGATCGCGCGCCGCACGCCCTCCGGGTCCGCGCCCCCGATGCGGATCGTCCCGTCGTCCTCGACGTCGATCGTCGCGCCGGTCTCCTCCACCATGCCGCGGATAATGCGCCCACCTGGCCCAATCACCGCGCCGATCTTCTGGCGATCGATCTTAATGATCTCGGTGCGCGGCGCGTACGGCGACAACTCATCGCGCGGCGCCGCGATCGCCTCCGCCATCGAGGCAAGCACCTTGAGCCGCGCGACCCGTGCCGCCTCCAGCGCCGCCGTGAACAGCCCGGCCGGCAGCCGCTGCAGCTTGATGTCCATCTGCACCGCCGTGATGCCCTCGGCCGTGCCCGCCACCTTGAAGTCCATGTCGCCGTAGGCGTCCTCGATGCCGGCGATGTCCGTCAGCACACGGTACTCGTCGCTGCCCTCGGCGGTGACGAGCCCCATCGCGATGCCGCCGACCGGCGCGCTGATCGGCACGCCCGCGTCCATCAACGCCAGCGTCGACCCGCACACCGACGCCATCGAGCTCGACCCGTTCGACATCAGCACGTCCGACACACAGCGGATCGCGTATGGGAAGTCCTCGGCGCTCGGCAACACCGGCAGCAGCGCGCGCTCCGCGAGCAGGCCGTGGCCGATCTCGCGCCGCCCCGCGCCGCGCAACGGCCGCGCCTCGCCCACCGAGAACGGCGGGAAGTTGTAGTGGTGCATGTAGCGCTTGAACTGCACCGGGGCGATCGAGTCCAGTCGCTGGCGGTCCGCCAGCGGGCCGAGCGTCGCCGCAGTCAACACCTGCGTCTGCCCGCGCCGAAACAACCCGGAGCCGTGTGTGCGCGGCAGCAGCCCCACCATCGAGCTCAGCTCGCGCAGCTCGTCGTGCGCGCGGCCATCCGGGCGCAGCCCCTGCTCCAGCATGCGCCGGCGCACGAAAGGCTTGATCACGCTCTCGATGATCGGCAGCACAGCGCGCCGGTCGGCCGTCTCGTCGACGAGCGCCGCCAGCACCTCGGCCGCCAGCGTGTCGATGCCCCGTGACCCCTCCTCGCGCACCGCATCGAGCATCTGCTGCTCGCGCGCCGCCAGGATGTCGCGCACGCGTGCGGCCAGCGCCTCGTCGGGCGCCGCCGGGGGGTCGAACGCGAGCTTCGGCTGGCTCAGCGCCGCGAACACCTCCCGCTGCAGCGCGTTCAGCTTCGCGATCACGCCCTGCGCGTACTCGAGCGCCTCCAGCACATCGGCCTCAAGCACGCCTGAGGCACCCGCCTCTACCATCACCACTGAGTGCTCCGTGCCCGCGACGACCAGGTCGAGGTCGGACTCGTCAAGCTCCTCGTAGGTGGGAAAGGCCTTCCACTGTCCCTCGACGCGCGCCACGCGCACGGAGGAGACCGGCCCGTTGAACGGGATCTGCGACATCCCCAGCACCAGCGACGCGCCGGTGGTTCCCAGTACGTCCGCCGGGTTCAAGCGGTCGGAGGAGAGCAGCGTGAGCACCACCTGCACCTCGCGACGGTAGCCCTTGGGGAACAGCGGGCGGATCGGCCGGTCCGTCATGCGCGCCGCGAGCGTCGCCTCGTTGCCCGGCCGCCCCTCGCGGCGGAAGAATGAGCCCGGAATCTTGCCGATCGCGTACATCCGCTCCTCGAAGTCAACAGTGAGCGGGAAGAAGTCGATGCCGGCACGCGGATCGCCGTCGCAGACGGTAGCGAGCACCACCGTCTCACCGTAGCGGAGCGTGCAGGCGGCGTCCGCGTTGAGCGCGAGCAGGCCCGTGCCGACCTCGAAGGGCACGCCTTCGATCTCGCGGGTGAACGTGCGGGGCTGGATATTCAAGGACACCTGGCCTTCCTCGCCGCGCCTGCGGGCGTGGCGCCGGGCCGCAGCGCGGCTCGGATGCTGGGCGCGCGACGGCGAGAGTCGCGATGCGGCGCACGCGCGGCTGCGCTGGTCGGCGCAAATGCTGGATCTGCGATCGAGCGATCAGTCAGACGTCAGTCCTGACGATGTCGGCCCCCGGGCACTCGCACGGCCCCGGGCGCCTCGCGGGATGGCCCGCGGGTCTAGCGGCGAAGTCCCAGCTGCGTGAGCAGCGAGTGGTACCGGTCCACGTCCGTGCGGCTCAGGTACCGCAACTGCCGCCGGCGCTGCCCGACCAGCATGAGTAGTCCTCGACGCGTGTCGAAGTCGTGCCGGTGCTGCCGCAAGTGGTCGGTGAGAGTGCGGATGCGGTCCGTGAGCAGCGCAACCTGCACCTCGGGCGAACCGGTGTCGCCCGGGAACCGCGCATACTCGGCGATGATTTCGCTCTTACGTACTGTCGTCTGCATCCGTGTCTCAGCCGGACCGGCCGGCGGCTCCACCGCCGTGGTCCGTCACTCCAGGAAACACCAAACGTAAACCGCTGCTGCTCAAGCTCCCACACGCCCGGGCGGCCGACTGCGCGTCCGCACGACGCCTTCCGAACAACGCCGTGCTTCGCATCTGGCCGCGCGCCCACTTCGTCGTGCTTCGCCGCGAACCGTTGAGCGTGCTCCGTACGCTAGCACAGCCCCCACGCCCGAGCAATGCGCGCCCCCGCTCACGCGTCGACCGGTACCGCCGCCCACGCCGCTAGGCGCCCTCGCAGCCAGGGGTAGCCCCTCCGCTGCAGCCACAGCGCCGCCCACCACGCGACCAGGCAGACCACGAGCCCGGCGATGCCGTCGACCACGAAGTGGTTGCCTGTCGCCACCACCGCCACCGACTGCAGCACAAGCACCACCAGCCCGCCGCCGCGAGCCGCCCCGCTCGACGTCGCGCGCCACACCGCCACCACCAGCAGCAGCGCCCAGCCCACGTGCAGCGACGGGAGCGCCGCGTACGGATTCACGAACGACTGCATCGACTGCGCCTGGTAGGACAGGTGTGCGAACTGCTCCAGCGTGTCGACGATGCCCAGCTCCGGCAGCAGGCGCGGCGGCGCCACCGGCACCGTCACGTACATCACGAGCGCGATGCCCCCGGAGATCAGGCACGCGTCGCGCAGGAACGTGTAGCAGTCGCGCCGCGTGAACAGCATCACGACCCCCACGCCGACGATGAGCGGGAAGTCGCACCAGAAATAGACGAAGTTCGCCGTGCGCCACCACAGCTCGTTGCCCAGCACCCAGCGTTGCACGTCGGCCTCGACGAACAGCCCGAGTGCGCGCTCTATGTCGAAGATCGCCCGCGCGTTCGCGAACGCCTCGTCCGCCCGGTCCACGACGGCCCCCCGCACGAGGAAGTAGAGCAAGAAGCCGAGCGCGGCGAGCGTGAACTCCGACGCGTCCCACCACGAGCCGCCGCGCCGCTGCAGGCTCGTCGCGGCGACGACCGCGGCGGCGAACGCCCGCGCCCGCGCGCGCCGCGGGACCGCCGTCCTCGAAGTGGCCTCCGGCATGGAGTCAACAGTGTACCGCGCGCCCTCCGCGCGGCGTTGCCGGGCCACCGGGCTCGGCCTATGCTCGCGCCCAGCCCGGCTCGGGCCGAGTAAGGGACGAAGAACGGAGCGCTCCATGGACCCGCTCGACGTGCAGGCCGCAGGCGGCAGCCTCGCGCAGCAGCCCGCCGACTGCCTCGTCGTCGAGCTCGCCGAGGGCGCGCGCAGGCTCACCGGCGCCGCGGCACAGGTCGACAGGACGCTCCGCGGCGCGCTCGCCGCCATGCTCCGCAACAGGCTGATCACCGGCCGCGCCGGGGAGGTCGTGGCGCTGCCCGCCGCCGGGCGCGTGCCCGCCAAGCGCGTCGTCGTGCACGGCACGGGCAAGGACCCGCGCACCGTCGACCAGCTACGCCGCCAGGCCGGCAACCTCTCACGCGCCCTGCGCGGCCTCGACGCCGGCCGCGTCGCGCTGAGCACGGAGGCCGCGACCGACCGCCTCGACCCCGAGGACGCCGCCCGCGCGCTCACCGAAGGCTTCGCACTCGGCCTCTACCGCTTCGACCGCCACCACACCCGCGCCGAGGACCGCCCGCGCGGCACGGTCAGCGCACTCACGCTCGTCGAGCCCGCGCCGCGCAAGCTCGCGGCCGTGCGCCGCGGCGTCGAGGTCGGGCGCGTGCTCGCCGAGGCCACGAACCTGGCGCGCGACCTCGCGAACGAGCCCGCGAACCTGATGACGCCGACGATTCTCGCCGAGCGCGCACAGGCGCTCGCCTCCGCCGGCGGCCTCGAGTGCACGATCATCGAGCGCGCCGAGGCCGAGCGCCTCGGCATGGGCTCCTACCTCTCGGTCGCCAACGGCTCCGTGCAGCCGCCGAAGTTCATCGTGCTCCGCTACCACGGCGGCGGCCGAACACGCCCGCTCGGCCTCATCGGCAAGGGCATCACGTTCGACACGGGCGGCATCTCCATCAAGCCGGGCGCCGGCATGGAGCGCATGAAGGGCGACATGACGGGCGCAGCCTCGGTCATCGGCGCCATGCAGGCCATCGCCGCGTTCGCCCCCGCCGTCAACGTGCTAGCGATCGCCCCCTGCACCGAGAACATGCCCTCCGGCAGCGCCACCAAGCCCGGCGACGTCGTCTACGCCATGGACGGCCAGTCCATCGAGGTGCTGAACACGGACGCCGAGGGCCGCCTCGTGCTCGCCGACGGCCTCGCCTACGCGCGCAGCCAGGGCTGCACCGCGCTCGTCGACGTCGCCACGCTCACCGGCGCGATGTCCGTCTCGCTCGGCAACGTGCGCATCGGCACCTTCGCGAACAACGACCGCCTGTACCAGGACCTCGAGCGCGCCTCCGCTGCCTCCGGCGAGCGCCTCTGGCGCATGCCGCTCGACCCCGAATACGGGGAGATGATCAAGTCCGACGTCGCCGATATGAAGAACACGGGCGGCGCCCCGGCCGGCTCCATCACCGCCGCGAAGTTCTTGGAGCGCTTCGCCGGCGACACGCCGTGGGCGCACCTCGATATCGCCGGCGTCATGGACTCCGACCGCGAGACCGGCGTGCTCGTGAAGGGCAACTCCGGCGCCCCCGTGCGCACGCTTGTGCATCTCGCGCTCGCGCGCGCGAACGCTCGCGCGTAACGCGTCGCCCCGAGCCGCCCACCCCGAGCGGCATCCGCGCGCGTAAGCCGCCGGCCAGCGCTCCTCGACCCTCCGGCCTCGCCGTCAACGCGAGCCTGGCCGCAGCCCGATCTGGGATCCGGGCCCCGAGCCCGGAGCGCAGCCTCCGGCACCAGGGCGGGTGAGTCCCCAGACCCCCAGTCCTCGACCCCCCGGCGCCCGTCGACGCACCGCCCGTACAACGCGGCCGTTCCGGTCGGGGAGCGCGAGGGGCGGGTCCCCCCGGCCCGGAGGGCCGTCGACTACACCGCGGGCGGCAGCTCCGCCCGACTACCCTCGCGCCCCGAGCAGCGACACCACCCGGTCCAGCAGCCGCTGCCCCACCTCGTACTTCGAGAGCAGCGGCAGCTCGTCGACGCCGCCGTCGGTGTCGAGGATCGTCACGCGGTTGGTGTCGACGCCGAAGCCGGCGTCCGTGGCCGTTACGTCGTTCGCCACCATCAGGTGCGCGCCCTTGGCCACGAGCTTCTTGCGCGCGTTGGCCAGCAAGTCGTCCGTCTCCGCGGCGAACGCCACCTTCACGAAATCACCCTGCACCGTGGCGACGATGTCCGGGTTCTGCACCAGGTCCACGCTCCGCGCGTCGAACCCCGCGCGCTTGATCTTGCGCGCGGCCACCTCGGCGGGCCGGTAGTCGGCGACCGCCGCCGCCATGATCAGCGCATCTGCTTGAGCGCATTCCGCCTGCACCGCCGCCAACATGTCGCGCGCCGATTCCACCGCCACCAGCCGCACGCCGCCCGGCACCGCCAGCGCCGCCGACGAGATCAGCACCACCGAGGCGCCCCGATCGCGCGCAGCTTCGGCGATTGCGTAGCCCATTTTTCCGCTGGAATGATTGCCTACGAAACGCACCGGATCGATCGCCTCGCGGGTGCCTCCTGCGCTCACCACGATCACCCGCCCGGCGAGGTCGCCATGTTCGCGTCCGAGGCGCGCGCGCACCAGGTCGACGATCGCCGCAGGCTCCAGCATGCGCCCCGCGCCCGTCCGCCCGGACGCCAGCCGCCCGCTCACGGGCCCCAGGAACTGCACGCCGCGCTCGGCCAGCAGCGCGCGGTTCGCCTGGGTCGCAGCGTGCTCCCACATCTGGCTGTCCATCGCCGGCGCCACCAGCACCGGCGCCGCCGTCGCCAGCGCCGTCAGCGACAGCGCGTCGTCCGCGAGCCCGTGCGCGAGCCGCGCAAGCGTCGATGCGCTCGCTGGCGCGACGAGCAGCAGCTCCGCGCGCCGCGCCAGCTCCACGTGCGCCTCACCCTCCGCGCCGTCGCGAAATATGTCGACGTACGGCGAGCGCCCGGTCAGGGCGCGAAACGTGAGCGGCGTGATAAACTCCGCGGCCGCGCGCGTCAGCGCCACCTCCACCCGCGCACCCGTCTGCACCAACCGGCTCGCGATGTCGGCCGCCTTGTACGAGGCGATCGACCCGCTCACCCCCAGCACCACCGTCCGCCCGTCCAGCGATCCATTCATCGGTTCGCCTCCCACACCCGGCGCAGCCCTTCGAGGTTCAGCTGCTCCTCGACGGCGTCGAAGCTGTCGACCTCGGACGCCAGGACCGACGCGTAGCCACCGGTGGCGATCACCGTCGCATCCTCGCCGATCTCGGCTTTGAAGCGCCGCACCATCCCCTGCACCATCTCCACGTACCCGTAGAAGATGCCGGACTGCATCGCATGCACCGTGTTGCGCCCGATCACGTGATCCGGCCGCTCGATGCTCACGCGCCGCAGCATCGCAGCGCGCGCGAATAGCGCCTGCGAGGCGATCCCGATGCCCGGTGCGATCGCGCCACCGAGGTAGTCGCCCTCGCGCGACACGATGTCGAACACGAGCGCAGTGCCGATGTCGACCACGATGATCGGCGGCGGGTACTTCGCCAGCGCTGCCACCGCGTGCAAGATGCGATCCGCGCCTACCTCGCGCGGATTGTCGACGCGCACGCGCACGCCCGTGCGCACGCCCGTGCCCACCACCAGCGCGTCAACGTGAAAGTAGATACGCGCCACCTCGACGAACGTCGGCACTAGCGTCGGCACCGTCGACGACAGCGCCACGGCCGTGATCGCGCGCGGATCGATCGCGCGCGACTGCAGCAGCGACAGCAGCAGCATGCCGTACTCGTCCGGCAGGTTTTCCTGGTCCGTCGCGATGCGCATCGTCGCGACCAGCGTGTCACCGTCGTACACGCCGGCGGCGATACTCGTGTTACCGATATCGATCGCGAACAACAACGCGCGCCCCGCCATGCGTCTCGTTCCGCACCGTTCTCGTGCACCTTGTTGCACAGTTATCATGGCGCCTGATAGCGTCACATGCGCGCCGAGTATAGCGCGGCGACGTATTCGGCCCGCCGAACGTTACAACTGGACGAACATCGCAGTAGACTCCACATAAGCTCCTTGCTCCGGCCGATCGCCCGCTGCTATGCTTCGCCACCAGTCGTTCGTCGGCTGGCAGCAG
This sequence comes from Chloroflexota bacterium, assembly GCA_016875695.1. Classification (GTDB taxonomy): domain Bacteria; phylum Chloroflexota; class Dehalococcoidia; order UBA2979; family UBA2979; genus SHYP01. Next base: position 8,071 of record VGPB01000045.1, read on the forward strand.
CGGGGGCAGCGGCAGCCAGGCGGGCGGGTAGCAAGGAAGCATTCCAACCTTGGGCGCCGCTCCGAGCCTCCACCGGGGGCACTTGGGCGCGGTGTCCGCGTCAAGCGTCACGGCCCGGCTAACTGCCAACTGATTGTGCAGCGCCGTTGAGGGATTACCTCCGCGGCGGCGTACGATCGTACTGCCGTCCCGTCGGCGCTCTCCCCGCTGGAGGGGCATCCGCTTGCCAAGCAGTCAACCGGCCGTGGGCTCGGCCGCCGACGCCGCGCCCGAGCTCTGGCAGCAGGCGCTCCGCCAACTCGCCCAGCTCGTCTCGCCCCAGAACTACGAGACCTGGCTCGCCGGCACCGAGGGCCTGCGCCGCTCCGACCACTTCCTCGTAGTCGGCACGCGCTCCGAGTTCATCACAGAGTGGCTGCAGAAGCGGCTGCGCCCCCTCATCGTGCGCACCCTCACGGAACTCGCACAAGAACCGCTGGACGTGCGCTTCGAGCCCCTACGCTCCGCCGAGAGCGGCCCCGCCCTGCGCGGCATCGAGGGCGAGCAGGAGACGGCCGCCGCTCGCCCGCGCCTCCGCGGGCACTACACCTTCGACCACTTCATCGTCGGCCCCTCGAATCGCCTCGCCTTCGCCGCCTCGGAGGGCGTCGCCAGCGCCCCGGGCCGGCTATACAACCCGCTTTTCCTTTACGGCGGCGTCGGGCTCGGCAAGACGCACCTGCTCCAGGCGATCGGTCACCAGGCCAGCGACGCTGGCCTCAGCGTCATCTACCTATCCGCCGAGCAGTTTACCAACCAGCTCATCACCGCCATCCAGCAGCGCAAGCAGGAGGACTTCCGCCGGCGCTACCGCTCGGCCGACGTGCTGCTCATCGACGACATCCAGTTCATCGCCGGCAAGGAGCAAACCCAGCAGGAGTTCTTCCACACCTTCAACGAGCTGCACGAGGACGGGCGCCAAATCGTCATCACGTCCGACAAGAGCCCGTCGCTCATCCCGCAGCTAGAAGAGCGCCTGCGTACCCGCTTCGAGTGGGGCCTGATCGCCGACATCCAGCCCCCCGACATCGAAACGCGCGTCGCCATCTTGCGCGCCAAGGCCGAAGAGCAGCACGCTCGCGTACCAGACGAGGTCGTCCACGCTATCGCCACCCGCTTCACCAACAACATCCGCGAGCTCGAGGGCTCGCTGACCCGCGTCCTTGCCTACCAGCGCCTGAGCGGCGACCCGCTCAATGCCGACCTCGTGCAGGCCGCACTTGCCTCGCTCCAGCCGGACGAGCCGCGTCTCCCACCCACCCCAGACCTCATCATCGCGGTCGTCTGCCGCTACTTCGACATCGCTCGCCCGGGCTTGCTCTCGCAGAGCCGCGAGAAGCGCGTTGCCTACCCACGCCAACTCGCGATGTACCTCATGCGCGAGCTCGCGCAGCGCTCGCTCGTCGAGATCGGCAACGTCCTCGGCGGCCGCGACCACTCCACCGTCCACCACGGCTGGAGCAAGATGCAGCGTTTGCTGGTCATCGACCCTGACACCAAGCGCGACGTCGCCAATCTCCGCGAGCTCATCGAGCGAGCGCGCCTCGTCGCCTGACACACCGCATGGGCCGCGCGCCTGCAATGCATGCACCCGCCTACGCGTCTTCGTGCGCGTTCGTAGCAACGTGGATAGCTCGTGGTCAATCGCCAACAACTGCGACGCGGACGCGGACAACTCAGTTGGTCGTAATTAGTAACTTGCTTGTTCATTTACCAAACCAGCCTCTGTCCACAGGCAAGCCTACGGTGTCCACAACTCCGATCCGCGAATTGCCTTCACTCACATGTCTGTCCGCTCTATCCACGCCTCGACGACTACGATAAATACTAGTGACTGCACCCAGTCATATCTGGGGACGCCAATTCAAACGAATTGTAATTGTGGGGATAAATGATCGACCAGTTGCAGCTCGAGGTTGCTGCGGGCCGTGGCGGGGATGGTGCTGTCTCGTTTCGCCGCGAACGCTTTGTATCTCGTGGCGGTCCTGACGGTGGGGACGGTGGTCGCGGTGGCGATGTTGTGCTTGTCGCGGATCGTGCGTTGTCCACGTTGCGAGGCTACCGCGACGGTGAGCGGCGCGCCGCTGCGAACGGTGGCCGAGGCGGCCCGAACCAGCGGCGTGGCGGCGCCGGCGTTTCACTCGAGCTGCGCCTGCCTGTCGGGTCTGTCGTTACGCTGGAAGGGCTAAACGGCGATCGCCAACTGGTCGCTGATCTCACGGCGCACGAGCAGCGTGTTGTGATCGCGCGCGGTGGCCGCAGCGGCTGGGGCAACCGCCGCTTCGCCACCGCCACCCGCAAGGCGCCGCACTTCGCTCAGCGCGGCGCCGAGGGCGAGCAGCTCCGCCTCTATATTGAGCTCAAGCTACTCGCCGACGTCGGGTTAGTCGGACTGCCTAACGCGGGCAAGTCGACGCTGCTGCGCGCGTGGTCCGCTGCCCACCCGAAGGTCGCCGCCTACCCCTTCACCACGCTCGAGCCGGAGCTCGGCGTTGTACAAGTCGGCTACGATAGCTTCGTCGCCGCCGATATGCCTGGCCTCATCGAGGGTGCAAGCACGGGCGTCGGGCTCGGCCACGAATTCCTGAGGCACATAGAGCGCACGCGCGTGCTCGTGCACGTACTGGACGCCAGCGGCGGCGATCCGCTCGGCGACCGCGCGCTCATCGACGCCGAGCTCGCCGCGTTCGGTCACGGCCTCATCAGCAAACCCCAGCTCATCGCGTTAAACAAGATCGACACGCCCGAGGCCCGCGTCTGCGTGCTCGACCTGCAATCGCAGCTCGCTCGAGTGGGCGCCGAGGCGCTGCCCGTCTCCGGCCTAATTGGCGAGGGCACTGCCGAGCTCGCTCGCCGCGCCTTCGCGCTACTGCAGGCGGAGCGCGCCCGTCTCGTCGCCGAGACACCGCCGCCTGCGGTTCAGGCACGCGTGCGCCGTCCACGCGCCGAGGCTACGCGCGCCCTTGACGGCACGGCCGTCGTTCGCGGCCCCACCGCGGAGTGGCTGGCCGCGACCTTCGATCTACAGGACGACGACGCGCGCCAGGAGCTGCTGGACCGCCTGCGCCGCCTCGGCGTCGCGCGCGCACTCCAGCGCCTCGGCGTGCGTTCCGGCGAGCGCGTGCGCATCGGCGCTGTCGAGCTGACTTGGGAAGATCGCTAGGCGTGCGCACCGGCGTGCTCGGCGGCACCTTCGACCCGCCGCACCTCGCCCACCTCGTGTTCGGGGCTGCGGCTAGGCGCGCGCTCGGGCTCGACCGTGTGCTGTTCGTCCCCGCCGGCGAGCCTTGGCGCAAAGCCGAGCGTGCCGTCACGCCCGCCGCCGTGCGTGTCGCGCTCGTTCGTGCCGCCGTCGCGCCGCTGCCGTGGGCTGCGGTTAGCACGGTCGAGGTCGAGCGTGACGGGCCTACCTACACCGCCGACACGCTACACACGCTTGTGCGCGAGGGCGGCGACTGGTGGTTCCTGCTCGGCGCCGACGCGCTTGCCGACCTGCCGACCTGGCACAACCCCGCCGCGATCGTCGCCCTCGCCCGCCTCGGCCTCGCCCCGCGGCCCGGCGAGCCCGGCGGCGG
>VGPB01000046.1 GCA_016875695.1 Chloroflexota bacterium
CGCCAGCGCCCCCGCGAGGGCCAACGCGCGCCGCGTCCAGCGCGCGCGACCGCGCAGCGCTACGCTGGTTGCGGCGCGCGAGGAGGCCGGCCGGTCCGCATCGGGTTGCTTTCGGATACACACCTCGTCGAGCCGGAGAAGCTCTGGCCCGAGATCTTCCGTGCCTTCGCCGGCGTCGACCTCATCCTCCATGCCGGCGACATCATGTTCCCGGCCGTGCTCGACGCGCTCGAGCAGCTGGCGCCCGTGCTCGCCGCCGAGGGCAACCACGACTACTACGTGGGCCGCGACCCGCGCGTGAGCCTGCTGCACACGCTGGAGCTCGAAGGCCACTCGCTCGCGCTGCTGCACCAGTTCGAGCCGCTCGACTGGGGCCTCCCGCGCCTCGCGACGAAGTTCCTGCGCGGCGCGCGCCCCGACGTCGTCGTCTACGGCGACTCGCACTTCGAGCAGATCGACGTCCTCGACGGCGCGCTCGTCGTGAACCCGGGCAGCCCCATCCTCCCGCGCAACATGAGCCCGCGCCTCGGTCACGTCGGCTTCCTCACGCTCGAGCGCGGCGCCCCGCCGCGCGCCGAGCTCGTCCACCTGACCGACTACTCGCAGTCGTAGCCCGAGGCCTGCATGCGCATCGGCCTGCTCTCCGACACCCACGTGCCAGAGGCGCCCCACCTCTGGGACGAGATCTTCCACGCCTTCGCCGGCGTCGACCTGATCATGCACGGCGGCGACATCGTCGTGCCGCGCGTGCTCGACGCCCTCGAGCGCGTCGCGCCGGTGCTCGCCGCGCAGGGCAACCACGACCTGCACATCGTCGACGACCCGCGCGTGCGTCCCCTCCACCTCGTCGAGCTCGAAAGCCACCTCGTCGCGCTCACCCACCGCTTCGAGCCGCTCACCGACCCGCTCGCGACGCTCAGCCACCACTACCTGGACGGCGCGCGCCCCGCGGCCGTCGTCTACGGCGACTCCCACGTCGAGCGCATCGACCTGCTCGAGGGCGTGCTGTGCGTGAACCCCGGGAGCGCCACGTTGCCGCGCAACATGAGCCCGCGGCTCGGCCACGTCGCGTTCCTCACGCTCGAACGCGGGGCGGCCCCGCGCGCCGAGATCGTGCACCTGTCCGCGTTCACCCTGCATCCGCACGGCTCATCGGCGGGCTGACGCGCTCCCCGCGCGTGGGCCTGTCGTGCCGCCCGCACGGTGCGACCGGCTGTCCAACGGATTATGCTGGTGCCATGAGTGACCTGCGCGTGGACGGACATCCGGAGCTGCAGCGGCCGATCCTGCTCACCGCGTGGGCGGGCTGGAACGATGCCGGCGAGTCCGCAAGCGGCGCCGTGCGCTTCGTGCTCCGCCGCTGGCGCGAGCCCGTGTTCGCCAGCATCGACCCCGACCCCTTCTACGACTTCACGCAGACACGCCCGCGCGTGCGCCTAGACAACGGCCAGCGGGTGCTGGACTGGCCCACGAACAACTTCACCGCCCACCACCGCGACGGCGACCCGCCAGACCTGATCCTGCTCAGCGGCGTCGAGCCGCACCTCGCCTGGCGCACTTATACCGAGAACATCCTTGAGCTGTGCCGCGCCTTCGACGTGCGCGCCGTCGTCACGCTCGGCGCGCTGCTCGCCGAGGTCAGCCACGCACGGCCGGTCCGCGTCACCGGCTCCTCGGAGGACCCGGAGCTGCGCCGCCTGCTCGACCTGCCTGCGCCGCAGCCGGGCGGCTATCAGGGCCCCACCGGCATCGTCGGCGTGCTCAACAACGCCGTGCGCGACGCCGGCCTGCCCATCGCCTCGATCTGGGCGAGCGTCCCGCACTACGTCAACGCTTCGCCCAACCCCAAGGGCACGCTCGCGCTGCTCCAGCAGCTCAACCGCGGCCTCGACCTCAAGCTGCGCCTGCACGACCTCGAAGTGTTCGTCGCGCGCTTCGACGCCCAGGTCGCCGCCGAAGTCGCCAAAAACCCCGAGATGGCGGACTACGCCCGCCGCCTCGAGGAAGCGCAGGACTCCGAAGAGCCCGAGCTCGCCCCCGCCGCCGAGGACACCGAGGAGCTGCCCGACGCCAGCTCCATGGTCGAGGACCTCGAGCGCTTCCTGCGCGAGCAGCGCCGTGACGACCGCTGAGCAACCGCTCCTTCCCCGGGACGCGTGGTCTGGTGCCTTCGGGGGTCGGCGCTCCGAGGGGCGTTGTCACCCAAGCTCACCGGGGAGCGCGATGGTCATTAGCTCCTCGCATCAGAACGGGCGGGCGGGTGGGCCAGCCGGCGCGCAGGGCCGCCATTCGCTCCCACGCCTCAGGTGGTGCCGGACCCGCCATCCCCGACGACCGCCGCTCGCCGCACCGGCCGCATGACCGCACCGCCCGGCGGTGCTACCCTCTTCAGGCGAACCCTAGCGCGCGTGTCTTTAAGTCCGACCCCGCGAGGTCGGGAAGGGACGCCGGATGCACACTCGCCCCACCGCCGCGCGCCTGCGCGCGCCCGCCAGCACCGCTCACGCAGCTTCCCGCTCGGAGGCGCCCCGTGCCTGAGCGCACGCTCGGCGCGCGCGAGGGCGCCTCGGGGCTCCTGCTCGACGCCACCGGCGTGCGCCGCACCCTCACCCGCCTCGCCCACGAGATCGTGGAGCGCAACGGCGGCACCGCGGACCTCGTGCTCGTCGGCATCCAGCGCCGTGGCGTCGCCATCGCGCACCGCCTCGCCAACGTCATCGCGAGCTTCGAGGAGGAGCGCCCCCCGGTCGGCGCGCTCGACATCACCCTCCACCGCGACGACCTCACCGCGCGCGGCCTGCTCACCCAGACCCGCCCCACCGACATCCCCAACGTCGAGGCGCGCAACGTCGTGCTCGTGGACGACGTGCTCTACACCGGCCGCACCGTGCGCGCCGCGCTCGACGCGCTGAACGACTACGGCCGCCCGCGCCTGGTGCGCCTCGCCGTGCTTGTCGACCGCGGCCACCGCGAGCTGCCGATCCGCGCCGACTTCGTCGGCAAGAACGCCCCCACCGCGCCCGGCGACGACGTGCAGGTACGCATCACCGAGGAGGACGGCACCGACGCCGTCATCGTACTCGGCGGGAGCGCCCGATGACCGCCGCCCGCATCGAGGCCCCGGCCGCCGCCCCGGAGGTCGCCACCTGGCAGCACCGCCACGTGCTCGACCTCGACGACTTCACGCGCGCCGAGATCGAGACCGTGCTCGACCTCGCCGACCGCATGCGCGAGGTGCTGGACCGCCGCATCGCGCGCGTGCCCGCGCTGCGCGGCTACACCGTCATGAACCTCTTTTACGAGGCGTCCACGCGCACGCGCGCCTCCTTCGAGCTCGCCGGCAAGGTGCTCGGCGCCGACGTGATCAGCCTCAGCGCCACCCAGGCGTCCGTGCAGAAGGGCGAGTCGCTGATCGACACCGCGCGCACGCTGCGCGCCATCGGCGCCGACGTGATCGTCATGCGCCACGCCGCCTCCGGCGCGCCCTACCTCGCCGCGCGCCACACCGACGCCGCGATCGTGAACGCCGGCGACGGCGCGCACGCGCACCCCACCCAAGCGCTGCTGGACCTGTACACCATGCGCAGGCATTTCGACAGCCTCGAGGGCAAGCGCGTGGTGCTCGTCGGCGACATCGCCCACTCGCGCGTCGCGCGCTCCGACCTGTGGGGCCTCGCCGCGATGGGCGCCGAGGTCGTCGTATGCGGCCCGCCGACGCTGCTGCCGCGCGGCCTGCGCGCCGCCGACCGCCCCCCGCACGCCGCCGCCGCGCTCCCCGCCGTCGAGGTCGAGACCGACATCGACCACGCGATCGCGGGCGCTCACGTCGTGATCGCGCTGCGCCTGCAGAGCGAGCGCCAGCAGGGCGGCCTGTTGCCCTCGTTGCACGAGTACGCCGCGCTCTACCAGGTCACCGCTGCCCGCCTCGCGCGCGCGCACCCGGACCACCTGCTCATGCACCCGGGTCCTAAGAACGAGGGCATCGAAATCGCCGGCGACGTCGCCACCGGCGCGCACTCGATCATCGAGGAGCAGGTCACCAACGGCGTCGCGGTGCGCATGGCGCTGCTCTACCTGCTCGCCGGACAGGGCACGCGCCCCGCGCCGCCCACTCTCGCGCGCACCGACGCCGAGGCCGCGCGATGACCACGCTCGCTATCCACAACGCCCGCGTCATCGACCCCGCGCTCGGCCGCGACGGCATCGCGGACGTCGTCATCGTCAACGGCCGCATCGCCCGCGTCGGCCCCAACGAGGGCGACGCAGTGCTCGACGCCGACCGCATCGACGCGACTGGCCTCGTCGTCGCGCCGGGCTTCGTCGATCTGCACGTGCACCTGCGCGAACCCGGCTTCGAGCACAAGGAGACGATCGCGTCCGGGACGCTCGCAGCCGCGCGCGGCGGCTTCACCACCGTGTGCGCCATGCCGAACACGCTACCGCCGCTCGACAGCCGCCCCGCCGTCGAGTCCGTGCTGCGCGAGGCGCAGCTGAGCGCTCGCGTGCGCGTGCTGCCCGTGGGCTGCATCACGCGCGGCCGCGCCGGCAAGGAGCTCGCCCCCGCCGGCGAGCTTGCGCGCGCCGGCGTCGTCGCGCTCTCCGACGACGGCGACGCCGTAGGCGACGCGAGCCTGATGCGCCACGCGCTCGAGTACTCGACGGTGTTCGACCTCCCCGTTGCGCAGCACTGCGAGGACCCCGCGCTCGTCCACGACGGCCACATGCACGAGGGCTGGGTCGCGACGCGCCTCGGCCTGCGTGGCCGCCCCGCCAGCGCCGAGGAGACGCTCGTCGCGCGCGACATCGCGCTCGCCGAGCTCGCCGGCGCGCATCTGCACGTGCAACACGTCTCCACCGCCGGCTCCGTCGCGCTCATCCGCGCCGCCCGTGCGCGCGGCGCGCGCGTCACCGCCGAGGTCACCCCGCACCACATCACGCTCACGCACGAGGAAGTCGCCTTCGGTCCCGAACGCGACTACACGCGCATCGCCTACCACGCCAACGCGAAGGTGAACCCTCCGCTGCGCGAGCAGTCCGACGTCGACGCCTGCATCGCCGCTCTGCGCGACGGCGTGATCAACGCCATCGCCACCGACCACGCGCCGCACGCCGCCAGCGACAAGGAGATCGAGTTCACGCTCGCGTCCGCCGGCATCAGCGGTCTGGAGACCGCCTTCGGGCTCGCGATGACGCTCGTGCACGCCGGCGCGCTCACGCTGCCAGCGCTCATCGAGCGGCTGACCGCGGGCCCCGTGCGCGCCTGGCGCCTCGACCGCCAGCCCGCGCTCGCAGGCCTCGGCACCCTCGCCCCGGGCGCGCCCGGCGACGTGGTCCTGCTCGACCCCGACGCTCCCTGGACCGTCGACCCCGCGGCCTTCGCGTCGATGGGCCGGAACACCCCCATCGCCGGCCGCCGCCTCACCGGCCGCGTCGTCGCCACCATCGCTTGCGGCCGCGTGCTCCACGCCCTCGAGGGACTCGCCGTATGACAAGCGCCACGCACCCCCGCGCCTGGCTCGTGCTCGCCGACGGCCGCGCGTTCGCCGGCGAGGCGATCGGCGCGGTCGTGCACGCGACCGGCGAGGTAGTCTTCAACACTTCGATGACCGGCTACCAGGAGGCGCTCACCGACCCCTCTTACGGGGGGCAGATCCTCGTCATGACCTACCCGCTGCAGGGCAACTACGGCGTGAACGCGCACGACGCCGAGAGCGCGCGGCTGCAGGTGCGCGGCTTCGTCGTGCGCGAGCTGACTGACCTGCCCTCGCACTGGCAGAGCACGCGTACGCTCGACGCGCTGCTGTGCGACGCCGGCGTGCCCGGCATCGCCGGCATCGACACGCGCGCGCTCACCCAGCACCTACGGGCCCACGGCGTCGTCATGGGCACGATCACCCGCGACGAGCCGCCCGCGGTCGCGCTCGCCCGCCTGCACGCCGAGCCCGACTACGGCGCCGTCGACCACGTCGCCGCCGTCTCCACCGCCGAGGCGTACACGTTCGGCGGCGCGCGGGAGGCGGCGCCGGCGCCCGGCGCGCCGCACGTCGTCGTGCTCGACCTCGGCGTGAAGCGCAGCATCATGCGCCACCTGCAGCGCCGCGGCGCCACCGTGACCACCGTGCCGCATCACACGAGCGCCGAGGACATCCTCGCGCTGCGGCCCGACGGCGTCGTGCTGTCACCCGGGCCCGGCGACCCGCAGCTCCTCGACCACGTCGTGCAGACCGCGCGCGGGCTGGTGGGGCGCACGCCGTTGCTCGGCATCTGCCTCGGGCACCAGGTGCTCGGCCGCGTCTTCGGCGCGCGCACGTACAAGCTCAAGTTCGGACACCGCGGCGCGAACCACCCCGTTCGCGACGAGCACAGCGGCCGCACCTACATCACCGCCCAGAACCACGGCTACGCCATCGACCCCGACGGCCTGCCTGCGGCGGTGCGCGTCTCGCATGTCCACCTCAACGACGGCACCGTCGAGGGACTGGCGCACGCAGCGCTGCCGCTGTTCACGATCCAGTACCACGCCGAGGCCTCACCCGGCCCGCACGACAGCGAGTACTTGTTCGACCGCTTCCTGGCCACCGTCACCGACCGCTAGCGAGGACCGCCATGCCCGCCAACGTCCGCCACGCCAAGCCCGAGGACGCCGAGCAGATCGCGGAGATCGTGCGCGAGATCATGGCCGACAACGCCGAGGACATCGGCATCGATGTGCCCCTCTCGCACGCCGATGTGCTGCTGTGGATGCATCGCCACGGCGACAATGGCGCGCTCTTCGTGATCGACGACGGCCGCCACCTGCTCGCGTTCGGCTCGGTCGACTTCAACTCGGCGCGGCCCAACGAGTGCGTGATAGGCGCGTGGGTGCGCCCGCTCAATCGCCGCCAGGGCCACGCCACCGCGCTCGCCGAAGAAGGCATCGCCTTCGCCCGCGACCACGGCTACCGCAAGGTCAGGGCGCGGCTGCCGGAGAACAACGAGGCCGCACTCTCCTTCCTCTCCTCCATCGGCGCCCTCGTCCCGCTGTTCAACCCCGGCGCAACGTACGAGCTTCCCCTCTATCCGGAGCAGCGAGAGCAGGCATAATGACCACCACGACCACCGCCACCGCCGAGTACACCGAGCGCCGCGCGCAGGACTGGGCCGCCTTCACCGCGGCCGCGGGACCTCCCGCCGACCACTGGGAGGTCTACGGCAAGCTCTCCTTCGACTTCCGCCAGAGCGTCGAATTCCTGCAGCCGACGGGCCTCGAGCTGCCCGAGCTGCTCGACCCGCTGCAGCCGCTGCTAGAGACCCTGCGCAGCATGGACGAGATCGACATCCCTCCGTACGAGTTCCTGCACTTCACCACGCTGCGCCTCGGCTGGCTGAAGCCGGATGACATCTACTGGACGCAGGTCGAGTCGTTCTACGTGAACGCCGCGCCGCGCCTACACCGGCTGGACCCGTTCACGATCCGCTTCGGCGGCATCTCCGCGCGCGAGGACGCGCTGTACATCGGCATCGACGACGCGTACCGCTTCCGCGAGGCGCGCCGCCTGATTCGCCTCGGCGTGCCGAAGGCCGCCGAGGCGCTGCGCTACGATCCCCTGTGGTCGCCGGAGGGCGACCGCTACATGCCCACGATGGACTTCGCGTTCTTCACCGGGCGCGGCGATCGCCGCCGCGTAATCGAAGCGGTCACGCCCTACCTCGACGCGGCGGTCGGGGAGCAGCAAATCACGCACATCAAGATGGCCCGCATCGCCAGCGACCCGCAGGTGCACTACCAACCTGTCGACGTCGTCGCGGAGATCGGCCTGCTCGGCGAGAACGCGCGGAAGGGGTATCACGCCTGACCGCCGACCCGATCCCCCACACCACGCCCCCCGCGCCGCCGCGCAAGGTGCTGATCATCGGCAGCGGCCCGATCGTCATCGGCCAGGCCGCCGAGTTCGACTACGCCGGCACCCAGGCGTGCAAGGCGATGCGCGAGGAAGGCATCACCTCCGTCCTCGTGAACTCGAACCCCGCGACGATCATGACCGACGAGGACGTCGCCGACATCGTCTACATCGAGCCGCTCACCGTCGAGGTGATCGAGCGCATCATCGCCGCCGAGCGCCCCGACGGCCTGCTGCCCACGCTCGGCGGGCAGACCGGGCTCAACCTCGCGGTGCAACTCGCCGAGGCCGGCATCCTCGAACGCTACGACGTGCGCCTACTCGGCACGCCGCTGCACACCATTCGCCTCGCCGAGGATCGCCAGCTCTTCCGCGACCTGCTCACCTCGATCGGCGAGCCGACGCCGGAGAGCGCTATCGTCGAGACGTGGGACCAGGCCGAAGCCGCGCGCGACGCGCTCGGCCTGCCGCTCGTCGTGCGCCCCGCCTACACGCTCGGCGGCACCGGCGGCGGCATTGCGCACACCCCCGAAGAGTACGAGCAGATCGTGCGCGGCGGCCTCGCCGCCTCGCCGATCACCCAGGTGCTCGTCGAGCGCTCGCTACTCGGCTGGAAGGAGCTCGAGTACGAGGTGATGCGCGACGCCGCCGACACGTGCATCACCATCTGCAACATGGAGAACATGGACCCGATGGGCGTGCACACCGGCGATTCCATCGTCGTCGCGCCCTCGCAGACGCTGTCCGACCGCGACTACCAGCTGCTGCGTACCAGCGCGCTCAAGATCATCCGCGCACTCGGCATCGAGGGCGGCTGCAACGTGCAGTTCGCGCTCGCGCCGCGCCCGGACATTGTGCCCTGGCCCGGCGCCGAGGGCGCGACGGCGCCCCCGTACTACGTGATTGAGGTGAACCCCCGCGTCTCCCGCTCGTCCGCGCTCGCCTCGAAGGCGACCGGCTACCCGATCGCGCGCATCGCCTCGAAGATCGCCATCGGCCGCCGCCTCGACGAGATCTCGAACCCCGTCACCGGCCGCACGAGCGCCGCGTTCGAGCCCGCGCTCGACTACTGCGTCGTAAAAATCCCGCGCTGGCCGTTCGACAAGTTCCCGTTCGGCGATCGCCGCCTCGGCACGCAGATGAAGGCCACGGGCGAGGTGATGGCGATCGATCGCACGTTCGAGGGCGCGCTGCAGAAGGCGCTGCGCTCACTCGAGCTCGGCGAGCGCTCGCTGCTGTGGGAGCACCCCAGCTGGGCCGAGGGCGCGCGCCCGCTGCACGCCACCGACGAGCGGCTCTGGGCGCTGCTCTCCGCGCTGCGCGCCGGCACGACGCCCATCGAGCTCTCGCGCACGAGCGGCATCGACCCGTGGTTCACGGAGCGCCTCGCGCGCCTCGTCGCGATGGAGCGCCGCCTGCTCGGCGAAGAGCTGACGCGCCCGCTGCTGCGCGCCGCGAAGCGCCTCGGCTTCAGCGATGCGATCATCGGCACCCTCGCCGACCGCCTCCCGGAGCAGGTGCGCGCGCTACGCGACGAGTGGGACATCCGACCCGTCTACAAGATGGTCGACACCTGCGCCGCCGAGTTCGAGGCGGTCACGCCGTACTTCTACAGCACCTACGACGAGCAGAACGACGCGACGCCCGAGCCCGGCGAGCGCGTCCTGGTGCTCGGCTCCGGCCCCATCCGCATCGGCCAGGGCATCGAGTTCGACTACGCGTCCGTGCACGCCGCGCGCGCACTGCAGCGCGCCGGCGTCGGAGCGATCCTCGCGAACTCGAACCCCGAGACCGTGTCCACCGACTTCGACACCTCCGACCGCCTCTACTTCGAGCCCCTCGACGAGGAAGGCGTGCGCGACCTCGTCGAGAACGAGGCCGGCGACGGCGAAGCCTCGCCCGCGATCGTGCAGTTCGGAGGCCAGACGGCGGTCAACCTCGCGCGCGCGCTGCAGCGAGCCGCGCTGCCGATCGCCGGCTCGTCGGCCGACTCGATCGACCTCGCTGAGGACCGCGGGCGCTTCGAGCGCGTGCTCACCTCGCTCGGCATCCCGCAACCGCCCGGCGCTGCCGTGCGCACGCTCGACGAGGCGACCCCCACCGCCGACGCCGTCGGCTACCCCGTGCTCGTGCGGCCCTCGTACGTGCTCGGCGGCCGCGCGATGGAGGTCGTGCAGGACCGCCACGAACTCGCACGCTACTTCGCTGCAGCGCTCGAGGAGCGCAGCGGCCCGATCCTCATCGACAAGTACCTCGAGGGTCTAGAGGTGGAAGTCGATGCAATCTGCGACGGTGAGCATGTGCTCATCCCCGGCATCATGGAGCACATCGAGCGCGCGGGCGTCCACTCCGGCGACTCGATGGCCGTCTACCCGCCGCAGCACCTCACCGAGCCACAGATCGCTGCGATCGTGGACTACACCACGCGCATGGCGCTAGCGCTCGGCGTACGCGGCCTCGTCAACATCCAGTACGTCATCGCCCCGGCCATCGATCGCACCGGCCCCGGCGTGTTGGTGATCGAGGCAAACCCGCGCGCCTCGCGCACCGTGCCCTTCATCTCGAAGGTCACCGGCGTGCCGCTCGTGCGGCTCGCCGTCAACGTGATGCTCGGCCACACGCTGCGCGAGCAGGGCTTCGCGCCCGGCCTCTGGCCGGCCCGCGAGCTCGTCGCGGTGAAGGCGCCGGTATTCTCGATGTCGAAGCTGATCGGCGTCGACACGTACCTCGGCCCCGAGATGAAATCGACCGGCGAGGTGATGGGCGTCGACTTCACGTTCGCAGCCGCCGTGCGCAAGGCGCTGCTTGCCGCCGACCTCGCGGTGCGCCCCGGCACGCCCGTGCTGCTCTCTCTCGCCAGCCGCACGAAGCCCGAGGCGGTGCCGCTCATCGAAGCGCTGCACGCCGCCGGCTGCCCGCTCTACGCCACCGAGGGCACCGCGCTGCACGTGCGCTCGCTCGGCATCCCCGTCGAGCTCGTCACCAAGCGCCTGAACGAAGGCCACCCGAACGTCGTCGACGTAATCCACGACGGCACCGTCGGTGCCGTAATCAACACCATCGAGGGCGGTCGCGCGAGCCACCTGCGCGACGGCTTCCACATTCGCCGCGCCGCCACCGAGACGCGCATCCCCTGCTTCACCTCGCTCGATACCGCGCGCGCCGCCATCCAGGCGCTCAGCGCACCCGACTCGCACTCCGTGCTCCCGCTCAGCACCTACCGCGAAGGCGTGCGCGTGTGAGCAACGCCCCGCCCCGCGTGCCGCCACGCGCCGTGCTCTTCGACCTCGACGGCACGCTCGCCGACTCCGAGGCGCCGATTGCGAAGTGCATCGCCGCCGCGCTCGCCGACCACGGCTACACGATCGCGGTGCCCGCCGTCGTCGACGTGCTCGGCCCGCCCCTGCGCGGCATGGTCGAGCTGCTCGTCGGCGCCGTCGACGACGCCACCCACGAGCGCATCCGCGCGGCCTACTTCCGCCACTACCACCGCGAGCTGCCGCACATCCAACCACTCCCCGGTGCCCTCGCGCTGCTGGACGCGCTCGCCGCCGCCGGCGTCGTGCTCGCGTGCGTCACGAACAAGGTGGAGGCAGGGGCGTTCGCGCAGCTCGACGCGATGGGCTTGACCGCACGCTTCGCCACCGTCGTCGGCGCCGACAGCGCGAGCGCGCCGAAACCCGCCCCGGAGCCCGCGCTCGCCGCGCTCGCGCGCCTCGACGGCGCGAGCCCCGCCGCCGCTGCCTTCGTCGGCGACCGCGAGGAG
>VGPB01000047.1 GCA_016875695.1 Chloroflexota bacterium
CGACGCCGCCCGTCGGCCCGGGCGCGCCCGCGGGGTACGAGCGCTTGTGCGCAGCGGCGTTCTCGTGGGGGCAGCAGGCGCGCGCGCCATTCGTGTGCCTTGAGGCCCTGGCGGCGGGCTTCGGCGCTACACGAGGCGCGTCGCTGCTCGCGCGCGGGTACGCCGGCGGGTCGTTCGTGAATAACGTGGTGGTCGAGGTGCGCGCGCTGCTGCCGGGCGGCGCGCTGGCGCCCGACGTGCTCGCGCGGTAGCCGCTCATCTACGTTGCGCCGGACGCCGGGATGCCCGGCGGCTGGGAGGTGGCGCTGCCGCTGCCGGCGAGCGCCTCAGCCGGGCCGGTGCGCGTCACCGCGTACTCCGAGAGCCCACGCGACGGCAGTCGCTTCGCTGAGGCGCGAGTCGACGGCACGCTGCGCTGAGCGGCGCGGCCGCAGAGGCTCGGGGTGCGACGACGCACCTACGCTGCGTCGGGATGCCCTCGCACGGTCCGAGAACGAGCTCCGCGGTGGGCGCCACGCGTGACGGCTCGCTGCATCACTCCCATGAACGGCGCCAGGAGCAGCCCGCCCAACGCGACCCAACTAGCCGGCGCCACCTCCCACCGGCGGTTCGAGATGATCATGTCGGAACGCAGTCCCTCGTACGCGCGGTCCAGCGCCGCCGGGCTAGCTGCCGCCAGCGCTCCGACCAGCAACGCCGCGAGCAGCCAGATGGCTCAGTGCGTCGTGCGCAGAACACGCCCCAATGCTCCGGTAGCGAGCCCGCAGGCGACGCAGAGCGGCACAAGAAACGCAACGATGAAGATGGCACTCAATGCGAATGCATTCGCGCGGAATGTCCGATCGGCATGTGCGCGAAAGCCGCGGTCCTCATTTTGGTCCCGGAGGCCGTCTCCCTAGGACGCGGAGGTCCCGAATCCGGTGCCGTGCGCGAAGGCTAGCATCGGGGCGGGGACCTCCACTCGCAGGCTGCTCACGCCGGACGGACACCCGC
The DNA here is from genome assembly GCA_016875695.1 of Chloroflexota bacterium. Lineage (GTDB taxonomy): Bacteria > Chloroflexota > Dehalococcoidia > UBA2979 > UBA2979 > SHYP01. The sequence goes on from VGPB01000047.1 coordinate 994, forward strand.
GTTCGAGCGACATGCACACGCTTCACCGCGCGAACGGGAACGTGAACGAGGCGAGAATGGCGAGATAAAGCGCGACGCGCAGCCAGATGCTCAGAACGTGCCTCACAGGACGGCGCGCGTGTCGCGCTCGGCGGCGAGGCGGGCGATGAGCGCGTCGAGCGGCATCGCGCCGAGGTCGCCGCCGGCGCGGGTACGCACTGCGACGGCGCGCTCGGCGGCCTCGCGGTCGCCGACGACGAGCATGTACGGCACCTTCTGCAGCTGGGCCTCGCGGATCTTCGCCTGCATGCGCTGGCTCGAGCCGTCGACCGCCGGGCGCAGGCGCGCGGCGCGTAGCGCGGCACCCACCTCCTCCGCGTAGGGCAAGTGGCGGTCGGCGATGGGGATGACGGCTGCCTGCACGGGCGCGAGCCAGAGCGGGAAGCGGCCCTCGGTGTGCTCGATGTAGACGCCGAGGAAGCGCTCCAGCGAGCCGAGGATGGCGCGGTGCAGCATCGCCGGGCGGTGCTCGGCGCCGTCCGCGCCGATGTACGTGAGGCCGAAGCGCTCCGGCATGTTCATGTCGAGCTGGATCGTGCCGACCTGCCAGGAGCGGCCGAGCGCGTCCTTGAAGTGGAACTCCACCTTGGGGCCGTAGAAGGCGCCCTCGCCGGGGAGTAGGCCGCAGTCCCAGCCCTCGGCGCGCACTGCGGCTTCGAGCTGCGCCTCGGCGGCGGACCAGTCCTCGGGCGTGCCGACGTAGCGCTCCGGGCGGCCAGCGATGTAGACGGCGACGTCGGTGAGCCCGAGCGAGTCGTAGACGCGGCGGGTCATCGCGAAGAACAGCGCGAGCTCGGACGCCACTTGGGCGGGCTCGCAGAAGATGTGCGAGTCGTCCTGGGCGAACGAGCGCACGCGCGTGAGGCCGTGCAGCACGCCCGAGCGCTCGTTGCGGTGCAGGCGGCTGAACTCGGCGAGGCGTAGCGGCAGCTCGCGGTAGGAGTGCAGGCCGGTGCGGTAGAGCCAGCAGTGGCCTGGGCAGTTCATTGGCTTCACGGCCAGCTCCCGCTCATCGGCGGCCGTGAAGATGAACATGTCGCCGCGGAAGTTCTGGTAGTGGCCTGAGGTCTTGAAGAGCTCGGTCTCGAAGATCTGCGGCGTGATTACCTCGGCGTAGCCGTACTCCAAGTAGAGGTCGCGGATGTAGTCGACGAGCGCGTTGTAGAGCACCGCGCCCTTCTGGTGGTAAAAGGGCGAGCCCGGCGAGATCGGGTCGAGGTGGAAGAGGTCGAGCTCGCGGCCGAGGCGGCGGTGGTCGCGCCGGCCCGCCTCCTCGACGGCTTCGAGGTAGGCGTCGAGCTCGCCCGGGGTGGGGAACAGCGCGCCGTAGATGCGCTGGAGCATCGGTCGGCGCTCGTCGCCGCGCCAGTACGCGCCGGCGGAGTGCGTGAGCGTGAAGGCGCCGAGCTGGCCGGTGCGCTCAGTGTGGCCGCCGCGGCAGAGGTCCTGGAAGTCGCCGTGGACGAAATGACCGACGGTAGGCTCGGCGATGTCGTCGATCAGCTCGAGCTTGTAGGGCTGGCCGGCGAAGAGGCGGCGGGCCTCGTCCTTCGGGATCTGGCGGCCGGTGATGGGCACGTCACGCGCGACGGAGGCGCGCATGCGCGCCTCGAGGTCGTGCAGGTCGTCGGGGGTGAGGGGGCGGGGGAGGTCGAAGTCGTAGTAGAAGCCGTGCTCGATGGGGGGGCCGATGGCGTACTTCGCGTCGGGGAAGAGTTGGAGGACGGCCTCGGCGAGCACGTGCGCGGCGGAGTGGCGCATGCGGAAGAGCTGCTCGTCCGGGGGCAGCTCGGCGAACGGTGGCTCGGGGCGCGCGCCCGAGGCGGCGGTCATGTGTGTGTGCTCCGCGTGAGGGTGTGAGGCATCGTAGCGAACGCCCTGCGCGCGCGCCATGGAGGCGTGCGGGCGGCCGGGGATTGGTTGTGTGGTGGGCGATACTGGATTCGAACCAGTGACCTCTGCGATGTCAACGCAGCGCTCTAACCAACTGAGCTAACCGCCCACAACGGGGGCGTTCGAGCGTATCGCTACGCGCAAAACAGCGTCAACGGCTGCAGCACAGTGGGCTGCGGATATTCGTTGACACGCGATCAGCTGCCTGCTAACGTCCCGGCCCACAGCTGAGAGGGCGCGCCCGCGCAGGCGGTCGCGATTGAAGCGGCTGGTGAACGATGGGCCTCTAGCTCAATGGTAGAGCAGCTGACTCTTAATCAGCCGGTTCAGGGTTCGAGTCCCTGGGGGCTCACCAAGCACGATGGGGTTCAGCGGGGGATTCGGGGGACGCGGTAGTCCGCGGAACGAACCGGGAGTGTTGCCGAGCCGACGGGGAAGTGTCGGAACTGGCAGACGAGCATGACTTAGGATCATGTGCCGCAAGGCGTAGGAGTTCGAGTCTCCTCTTCCCCACCAGCGCCGCGTGGCTCACGAGACGGATCCGGGGCTGGGGCGGACAGACCGGAAGTAGGGCGTTCGAGATTCTTGCAACCCAGGGGGGCCAATGGCGAAGCTGCTGGAAGTGAAGAACCTGCGCACCTACTTCTACACGGAAGAGGGAGTAGTGCGCGCCGTGGACGGCGTGAGCTGGGACCTCGAGGAAGGCGAGACGATGGGGCTTGTCGGCGAGTCCGGCTCCGGCAAGTCCGTGACGGCGATGTCGATCCTCAGGCTCATCCCGCGGCCGCCCGGTCGCATCGTCGAGGGCGAGATCATCTTCGAGGGGCAGGACCTGCTCGAGGTGAGCGACGCGGAGATCCGCTCGATCCGCGGCAACCGCATCGCGATGGTGTTCCAGGAGCCGATGACCTCGCTCAACCCGGTGCTCACCATCGGCGCGCAGCTGATGGAGTCGGTCCAGCTGCACATGGGGCTGGACAAGAACGACGCCGAGAAGCGCGCGATTGAGCTGCTGGAGCTGGTCGGCATCCCGGAGGCCGCCGGGCGCGTGCACGATTACCCGCACCAGTTCTCCGGCGGCATGCGCCAGCGCGTGATGATCGCGATGGCGTTGTCCTGCAACCCGAAGCTCCTGCTTGCTGACGAGCCGACGACGGCGCTCGACGTGACCATCCAGGCGCAGGTGCTGGAGATCATGGCGCGCCTGGCGAAGGACATGGGCTCGGCGGTGGTGATCATCACGCACAACCTGGGCGTGGTGGCGCGTTACGCGGACCGCGTGAACGTGATGTACGCGGGCCGCATCGTGGAGTCGGGCTCGACGGACGACATCTTCCTGAACCCGCGGCACCCGTACACGGTGGGGCTGATGGCGTCCGTGCCGCGCCTCGACGCGACCGAGCACGTGCGGCTGTACGCCATCGAGGGCCAGCCGCCGCTGCTTATCGATCCGATTCCGGGCTGTCCATTCGAGCCGCGGTGCGAGTGGCGCATCGACCGCTGCCACACGGAGAACCCGCCGTTGGAGCTGAGGGGAGAACGGCACTGGGCCGCCTGCTGGCGCGACCCATCCGTGGACGCGAAGACGGTGGAGCAGCAGCCCGCAGCCATGCGGACAGGCTCCTAGGGGGTAACGAGCGATGACGATGGCGCAGTCGGCTTCCGCGAGCTCGGCCCCGGGTATCAGGCCGCTCCTGGAGGTCAGAGACCTCAAGATGTACTTCCCGGTCGTCTCCGGGTCGGTCGTCCAGCGCAAGGTCGCCGACGTCAAGGCCGTCGACGACGTGAGCTTCTTTGTGAACCGCGGCGAGACGCTAGGCCTCGTCGGCGAGTCCGGTTGCGGCAAGTCGACGACGGGGCGCGCGGTGCTGCAGCTGTACCGGCCGACCGCGGGCACGGTTAACTTCGACGGCACCGAGCTCACCGAGCTCAAGGGCACGAAGCTGCGCAGCTTCCGCCGCCGCATGCAGATGATCTTCCAGGACCCGTACTCGTCACTAAACCCGCGCATGAACGTGCAAAGCATCGTCGCTGAGCCGATGACGATCCACGGGCTGCACACGGGCTCGGCGCGCACGGATCGCGTCAACTACATCCTTAACGCGGTCGGGTTGAACCCGTACTTCTCCAAGCGCTACCCGCACGAGTTCTCCGGCGGGCAGCGCCAGCGCATCGGCATCGCCCGGGCGCTCGCCGTCGAGCCGGACTTCATCGTCTGCGACGAGCCGGTGTCAGCGCTGGACGTGTCGATCCAGGCCCAGATCATCAACCTGCTGGAGGACCTGCAGGAGGAGTTCAACCTCACCTACCTGTTCATCGCGCACGACCTGGCGGTGGTACGGCACATCTCCGACCGGGTGTGCGTGATGTACCTCGGGCACTTCATGGAGCTGGCGGACTCGAACGAGCTGTACGAGAACCCGCTGCACCCGTACACGAAGGCGCTGCTCTCGGCGATCCCGCTGACCGACCCGCGGCTGGAGCGCACGCGCGAGCGCATCATCCTCACGGGCGACGTACCGTCGCCGCTGCGGCCGCCGCCGGGCTGCGTGTTCAACACGCGCTGCCCGATCGCTATCGACGAGTGTCGGGAGCGCATCCCGGAGTGGCGCGAGGTCGGGCCGTCGCATTGGGTGGCGTGCCACCGGGTGTAGCCGCGGACGCGAGGGTGGAAGCACGGACCGGGCGCCTTTCGGGCGCCCGGTCCGCTGTGTCTCGGGGCGCTCGCGGAGCCCCGGCCCGGGCGGCCGCGGAGCCCCGGCCGGGGCGGCCGCGGAGCCGTCGTGAGCGCGTGCTGGCGACCCCGGCTACGATGAACCGATGGACCAGGCGCACATCCGCAACTTCTCGATCATCGCGCACATCGACCACGGCAAGTCCACGCTCGCCGACCGCATGATCGAGCTGACCGGAACTGTGGCCGCGCGCGCGATGCAGGAGCAGCTGCTTGACCAGATGGACCTGGAGCGCGAGAAGGGCATCACAATCAAGGCGCAGGCGGTGCGCCTGGCCTACCGCGCGGCGGACGGCGCGGACTACGAGCTAAACCTCATCGACACGCCCGGCCACGTGGACTTCGCGTACGAGGTGTCGCGGGCGCTCGCCGCCTGCGAGGGCGCGGTGCTCGTCGTCGACGCGACGAAGGGCATCCAGGCGCAGACGCTGGCGAACGTATACCAGGCGCTCGACCTCGACCTCGCGCTGGTGCCGGTCGTGAACAAGGTCGACATGGTGGCGGCGGAGCCAGAGCGCGTCGCGCAGGAGATCGTCGACGTGATCGGCGTCGATCCGAACGAGGTGCTGTTCGCGTCGGCGAAGAGCGGGCAGGGCATCAACGATATCCTCACGGCGATCGTCGCGCAGGTGCCGCCGCCGGCGGGCGACCCGCAGGCGCCGCTGCGCGCGCTCGTGTTCGATTCGAAGTACGACGCGTACAAGGGCGTGCTGGTGTACGTGCGCGTCGTCGACGGCACGATCCGCGCCGGGCAGCAGCTGCGCCTGATGCAGCAAGGCACGCGCTTCGAGCCGTTGGAGGTCGGCTGCTTCCGCCCGCAGCTGGAGGTCGTGCAGGCGCTGACGGCCGGGCAGGTGGGCTACGTCGCGACGGGGCTCAAGGGCGTGGGCGACAGCCGGGTCGGCGACACGCTGACGCTGGAACGTGGCGGCGCCCCCGAGCCGCTGCCGGGCTACCGCCCGGCGAAGGCGATGGTGTTCGCGGGGCTGTACCCGACCGACGCGGACCGCTACTCCGACCTGCGCGACGCGCTTGAGCGGCTGAGCCTCAACGATGCGTCACTGCAGTGGCAGCCGGAGTCGTCGGTCGCGCTCGGCTTCGGCTTCCGCTGCGGGTTCTTGGGGCTGCTGCACATGGAGATCATCCAGGAGCGGCTGGAGCGCGAGTTTGGCGTCGCGCTGATCGCGACGGCGCCGTCGGTGGAGTACGAGGTGACGCGTACCGACGGCCGCGAGGTGGTCGTCGACAGCCCGTCGGAGCTGCCCGCGCCGAACGAGATCGCCGAGGTGCGCGAGCCGTGGATGCGCATCACGGTCACGACGCCGGCGCGTTACCTCGGCGCCGTGATGGAGCTCGTGCAGGGGCGGCGCGGGCGCTTCGAGAAGCTCGAGTACCTCGACCGCGGCGGCGACGAGGGCGACCAGCGCGTGATGGCGGAGTACCTCGCGCCGCTGTCGGAGATCCTCGTCGATTTTTACGACCAGCTGAAGTCGCGCTCGCAGGGCTACGCGTCGCTCGACTACCAGTTTGCGGATTACCTGCCGGCGCGTGTCGCGCGGCTGGACGTGATGGTGAACGGCGACGTGGTCGACGCGCTCTCGACGATCGTGCCGGTGGACGTCGCGGCGGCGCAGGGACGCAAGCTGACGGTGGCGCTGCGCGAGCTGATCCCGCGGCAGCTGTTCGACGTGCCGATCCAGGCCGCGATCGGCGGGCGCATCGTCGCGCGCGAGACCGTGCGCGCGATGCGCAAGAACGTGCTCGCCAAGTGCTACGGCGGCGACGTGACGCGGAAGCGCAAGCTGCTGGAGGCGCAGAAGGCTGGCAAGAAGCGCATGAAGATGGTGGGCTCGGTGGAGGTGCCGCAGGAGGCGTTCATGGCGGTGCTGAAGTTGCGGGAGTAGCGGGGGAGGGCCGCCCGCCCACCCTCTGAGCGGGGGCTGCGCTGCGCCGCCTGCACTTTCCGAATTGGGATGCGCCTGGCTTGAGTTCCATGGGGCCGGGCGCGGACCCCCGCCCCCTATTGCCTCGGTCGCGCTCCCCCGGGGCGAGCGGCGCTACGCCGAGGGTGTGGGGGCAGCTCCGATGCCGGAGCAGTTGGGCTCGCTGGCGAGCGCCTGCACGACGTGCTCCGGCAGCTCGACGGCGCTGGCGGTGGCGGCCTGCGCGGCGCCCCGCTGCTGGGAGCGGGCCTGCGCGTTGGCGACGGCGATCTGCTGGGCCGCGGTGGCCTTGGCGATCGCGTCGACTTGCTCCTGCACGAAGCGCGCCGTCTCCTTCGCCTGCGCGACCAGCGCCTCGTGGTACGCGCGCGCGGCCTCGGGCGGGGTGAAGGCGCGCAGCTCGCGCTCCAGCGCCTGGGCGGCGGCGATCTCGGCGCGGCCGAGCGCGGCGGCGCGCTGCTTGCGCGCCTCGAGCTCGAGCGACTGCGGGTCGCGCTCGTCGCGCGACTCCACGATCGCTCGCACGAAGGCGTTCTGCGCGCCGCAGACGCGGGCGGCCCAGTCAGGCACGCTGGCCGGCGGCGGTGGGTCGTCGTCGAGCAGGCGGCTGCCGAGCAGCACCGCGAGCGCGAGGAGCACGAGCGTGCCGGCGGCGAGTGCGACCATCGGTCGGCTGCGAACGAGCGCTTGTGGCTGCACGGTGTCCCCCGGTGCGGTATCCCCGCCGCGGATTGTGCCACCACCTGAGCGCGCGCGGGGACCCATCGGAGTGCATGCCCGCGGTGCGCGCCGCGCTGCTACCGTACGCGCAGCCGCGGCGGGCGCATGAGGCGCGCTGCGGTCCGGAGCCGCAGCGCCAACCACAGGAGCAAGCAGCGCGTGAGCACACAGGTGGTGACGCCGCGCATCCGCGGCTTCGTTTCCGTGAACGCGCATCCCGACGGCTGCGCCGCCGAGGTGCGCCGCCAGGTCGCGGTGGTGCGCGCGGGGCTCGTGGGGCGGCGCACCGGCAACGTGCTTGTGATCGGATCGAGCACGGGCTACGGACTTGCGACGCTGGTCGCGGCGGCGTTCGGGCTGCGCGCGCAGGTGCTCGGCGTGTGCTTGGAGCGCCCGGCGGACGGCGAGCGCACGGGCAGCGCGGGCTGGTACAACCTCGCCGAGGCGCACCGCCTGGCGCGCGCGGAGGGCCTGCAGCTGCGCTCCGTCAACGGCGACGCGTTCAGTCGCGAGGTGAAGCAGCGCGTCGTGGACGAGCTCAAGGCACGCTTCGGGCCGCTCGACTACGTCGTGTACTCACTCGCGGCGCCGCGGCGCGTGTCGCCGGACGGCGCGGTCACGTGGCAGAGCGCGCTCAAGTCGATCGGCGCGCCGTACACGGGCAAGGCGATCGACCTGCGCGGCGACGCGGTGGTGGACGCCGGCATCGAGCCGGCGAGCGAGCAGGAGGTCGCGGACACGGTGCGCGTGATGGGTGGCGAGGACTGGGCAGACTGGCTCGCGCTGTTCGCGGACGAGCATCTGCTCAACGACGGCTGCCGCGCCATCGCGTACTCGTACGTCGGGCCGGAGGTGACGCAGCAGATCTACCGCTTCGGCACGATCGGCCGCGCAAAGGAGCACCTAGAGGTGACGGCCGAGCAGTTGCACGCGCGGCTCGCGGACGCGCACGGCGGTGGCGCGTGGGTGAGCGTGCAGACGGCGGTCGTCACGCAGGCCTCGGCGGCGATCCCCGGGGTGTCGCTGTACATAAGCATCCTCTTCGCGGTGCTGCGCGAGCGCGGGCTGTGGGAGGGGACGATCGAGCAGATCGTGCGGCTGTTCCGCGACCACGTCGCGCCCGGCGTCACCCCGGTCGTGGACGCGCAGCGGCGCATCCGTCTCGACGATCGCGAACTGGCCGCGGCGGTACAGGTGGAGGTGGCGGCGCGCTGGGCACGCGTGCGCACCGCGAACCTGCACGAGCTGTCGGACTACGCGGGCTACAAGCGCGCGTTCGCTCAGCTGTTCGGCTTCGGCGTCGACGGCGTCGACTACGGGCAACCCACCGAGCTCGAGCGGCCGCTGGAATAGCACGGCCACAGGCGGCGGGGGGGTATGCGGTGACAGACGAGGAGCGCGCGGGCGCGCTGGTCGAGCGGCTGCTCGGGGACGTCCTCGGCACGGTCTCGATCTTTTCGGTGTATCTCGGCGACCGGCTGGGGCTGTACTCGGCACTGGCGAACGGCGGCCCGGCGACGGCCGCCGAGCTCGCGGCGCGCGCGGGCGTCGCGGAGCGTTACGCGCGCGAGTGGCTGGAGCAGCAGGCGGTCAACGAGCTGCTCGAGGTTGCGGAGGCGAGCGACGACGGTGCGCGCAGGCGCTACGCGCTGCCGGCCGCACACGCCGCCGTGCTGGCGGATCGCGACAGCATGACGTACTTCGCGCCGTTCGCGCGGCTCTCGGGCGTCGTGGATACGCAGCTGCCAGCGCTCCTGAAGGCGTACCGCATGGGGGGTGGCGTGGCGTGGGGCGCGTTCGGCGCCGACATGCGCGAGGCACAGGGCGACGCCAACCGCCCGATGTTTCTGCGGCAGCTCGCACAGGAGCAGCTGCCGCAGATCGCGGACGTGCATGCGCGCCTGCAGGCGGCGCCGGCGGCGCGCGTCGCGGACGTCGGCTGCGGCATGGGCTGGTCGTCGATCGCGATCGCGCTCGGCTATCCCGGCGTTACGGTCGACGGCTACGACATCGACGAGCCGAGCGTGGAGGCGGCGCGCGAGCACGGCGTAGCGGACCGCATGCGCTTCCACGCCGAGGACCCCGGCGAGGCGAGCGGCGGCTGCGACCTCGTCACGGCGGTCGAGTGCATCCACGACATGCCGCGGCCGGTGGAGGTGCTCGCGACGATGCGGCGGCTCGCGGCCAGCGGCGGCACTGTGCTGGTGATGGACGAGCGCGTGGCGGAGACGTTCGGCGCGGACGGGTCGATCGGCGATACGATCGAGCGGCTGATGTACGGCTACAGCCTGCTCGTGTGCCTGCCGGACGGCATGTCGCACACGCCGACGGCGGCGACCGGCACCGTGATGCGCCCCGCGACGCTGCGCGCCTACGAGCAGGCGGCGGGCTTCGCGGACATCGAGGTGCTGCCGGTGGCGAACGACTTCTTCCGCTTCTACCGCCTGCACGGATAGGAATAGAAGGGCCCACCCGCTCACCCTTCGGAAGCGGGGCTGCGCCCAGCCCCCCCGGTGACCGGGCTCACCGCCATCTCTCGCGGCGCAGGTGCCGCGCGATCGGGCAGGAGCGAGTTGCTGGCGCGCTGGAATGCAGGCGAAGCGGGCACGCGTCGAATACCCGTCCGCCGGTGCGGAGACGACGAGCCGCCAAGGGTGAAGCGATGGTCGTGCTGAGTTGCGCCCGCTCAGGCCTCGGCCGCTGGCAGCAGATCGGCGAGTGTGACGAGAGCCGAGGTGGTGAGCAGCCGCGCCCGCAGGGCGGGGGTGTCGAGTTCGGCGCCAGCGAGCACGGCGCGGGCGGCGGCGTAGAGCTCGGTCACGGGCAGCAACGCGTAGCTGTGCGCCTCGGCGGCCACGCGCAGCGCGTCGGAGATGGGGGTGTCGCGGTGCTCCGGCGGATGCCCGCGCCACCCGCTCGCCACGACGAGGCCGCGCGAGGTGCGGCCTTCCCGCTCGAGCAGCGCGCCGAGGCGCGCGCGCAGGCGGTAGTGCGGCGCCATGCCGACGGCGAGGTCTGAGGCCTCGACCTCCAGCAGCAGCTCGTCCGCGTCGGCGCCGAGCAGCGGCGGGCCGCCGCCCGAGCGGTCGCTGAAGCCGAGCAGCGCCAAGCAGCGCATGGCGGCCGCGAGCAGGGCGCGCCCGTTGGGCAGCCAGAGCACGTCGCGCGGCTGCGCGAAC
>VGPB01000048.1 GCA_016875695.1 Chloroflexota bacterium
ACGTCGCCTCCGGGACGTGCAGCACGAGCGGCGCCTCCGGGCCGTCCTCGCCCTCGAGCGCGCGCGCGGCGTCGCCCTGCCAGTGCGGGTCGGCCGGGTCGGCCGGCGCGATGATCGCGGCGATCTCGACGGTGGTCGCGACGCCCTCGACGGTCCAGCTCGGGTGCAGTGCGAGGCGCTGGCCGACGCTCAGCCCGCGCTGCGCCGCGCTGTCCCGCCCGACGGCAACCGGCACGAGCTCCGGTAGGCCCGTGGTCTCGGGCACGCGCTGGCTTGCGACATAACTTACGCGCGTCTCGAGGCCGGCGCGCGAGCGCAGCACGGCGCGCGGCGCGGGCGGCGTCTGCTCGTCAGGGCGCTCACCGCCCGGTGAGGCGAGGAGCAACGGGTCGGTGGTGACCGTGCACAGCTGCTCCACGGGCGATTCGCCGAGCGCGCCGCGATCCAGGTCCTCGGCGGCCGCCTGGAAGGGCATAGCCTCGAGGGGCACGCTGGCGAGCGTGAGGCGTAGGTCCGGCTGCGCGGGCGGGCGCGTCCCGAGCGCGGCCGAGAGCGCGAGCCCGCGCATCACCTCGGCGAACTACGGCGCGGCGGCGAGCGCTGCGGACAGCATGAGCGCGGCGAGCGCGGCGGCGGCGCGCCCGCCGCGCCAGGCGGTTCGCTACAGCCACCACGTGGTTGCCGGGCCGGTCACGGGTCACCTTGCGCGGGTCGCCGCGATGCGGGGAGGCCCGCACCGACGGGCCGACTATACTGCGGGCGTGGCCGCTGTTCGTGAACGCCCGCTGTTGGTGCTGCTCGACTCGCACGGGATCATCTATCGCTCGTTCTACGCGCTGCGCGACGTGTTGACAGTGCGGCGCACGGGCGAGTCGGTGGCCGCCGTGTTCGGCTACGCCAACAGCCTGCTGCACGTGCTTGCGGAGCTGCGCCCCACGTATGTGATCGCGGCCTGGGACGGCCCGCAGCCGACCTTCCGCCACGAGGTCACCGAGACCTACAAGGCGACGCGCGTGTCCATGCCGGATGACCTGCGCCCGCAGATCGCGCGCGTGCGGCAGCTGCTGGAAGCGTTCCGCATCCCGATCATCGAGGCCGCGCGGTTCGAGGCGGACGACGTCGTCGGCACGCTCACCACGCAGGCCGTCGCGCAGGGCGTCGACGTCGTGATCGTGACGCTGGACAATGACCTCATCCAGCTTGTGCAGCCCGGCGTCACCGTCTACATGTACCGGCCGTACCAGCGCGACTACGTGCTGTACGACGAGACGGTGGCGCGCGATCGCTGGGGCTTCGAGCCACGCCAGATCGTCGACTACAAGGCGCTCGTCGGCGACACCTCGGACAACATCCCCGGCGTGCGCGGCATCGGTGAGAAGGGCGCGGCGGCGCTCATCCAGCAGTGGGGCAGCGTGGAGGCGATGCTCGACCACCTCGACGAGGTGACGCCGGCGCGCGCGCAGAAGGCGCTGCGCGAGGGCGAGGAGGCCGCGCGCCAGTCGAAGCAGCTCGCGACGATTGTGAGCGACGTGCCGGGCGTGACGCTGGACCTAGAGCCGGCCGCGGTGCGCGACTACGACCGCGAGGCCGTGCTCGAGCTGTTTCGCGAGCTGGAGTTCCGTTCGCTGGTGAGCCGGTTGCCGGAGCACGTGACCGACCCGCCGTATGCCGAGCCGCGCGCGACGCCGGTTGCACCCCCAGCGAAGGCCGGCACGTACGAGGTGGTGATGACGCCGGAGCGGCTCGCCGAGGTCGTGGCGGAGCTGCGCATGCGCGGTCGCGCCGCGATCGAGCTCGTCGCGGACGCGGCGCACCCGATGCGGGCGGCCGACTGCCTCGTCGGCTTCGGGCTGAGCGTCGAGGCTGGACAGGGCTGGTACCTCCCGTTCGGGCACACGCAGGCGCCGCTGCTCGGCGACGAAGGCACGCCTGCGCCGTTTCAGCTCGCGCAGGAGGAAGTGCTGGCGGCGATCGTGCCCGTGATCGCGGACCCCGCGTTTCGGCTGGTCGCGCACAACGGCAAGAACGTGCAGCTGCCGCTCGCCGAAGCGCGCGGGGGGCGCTGGATCGAGCGGTTCGATTTCGACACGATGGTCGCTGCGTACCTGCTTGGCGACGCGAACGCGACAGTGCGCGGGCTCGCGTTCGACCGGCTCGGCCACGAGCTGGTCGAACCGAAAGTGCTGCTCGGCACCGGGCGCAAGGCGATCACGTTCGCGCAGACGGAGCCCGCGCAGTGCCCGCCGTACGCAGCTGGGAACGCCGATCTCGCGCTCCGGCTGGCCGATGCGCTCGCGCCCGAGCTCGTCGCGACGCACGTCGACGGCGTGTTCGCGGATATCGACCTGCCGCATATCCCCGTGCTCGCGCGCATGGAGCGCTGGGGCGTGGCGATCGACGTCGATGCGCTGCGCGAGCACGGCGCGGCGCTCGTCGAGCGCATCGTGGACGCGGAGCGCGCGGTCTACGCCGCGGTCGGCCACGAGTTCCAGATCGGCTCGCCGCAACAGCTCTCGGTCGTGTTGTTCGAGGAGCTCGGCCTGCCGCGCACGCGCAAGACCGCGACCGGCTGGACCACGGACGCCGACGCACTGGAAGCGCTGCGCGATGTGCATCCGGCGGTGGACGCAGTGCTGCAGTGGCGCGAGCTTACGAAGATCAAGTCGACGTATCTCGATACACTGCCGCTACAGGTGAACCCGCACACGGGACGTGTGCACACGGTGTTCTCGCAGGTGACTGCCGCGACCGGTCGGCTGTCCTCTAACGATCCGAACCTGCAGAACATCCCGGTGCGCACGGAGGTGGGCAACGCGGTGCGGCGCGCGTTCGTCGCGCGCGGGTGCGGCGCCGATCCGGTATTCCTGTCGTTCGACTACTCGCAGATCGAGTTGCGCGTGCTCGCGCACGTGTCCGGCGACGAGGGGTTGCGTCGGGCGTTCCGCGAGGGACTCGACATCCACCGCGCAACGGGCGCGAGTGTGTTCGGCGTGCCGCTCGAGGGGGTGACGCCGGAGATGCGGCGGCGCGCGAAGGTGTTCAACTTCGGCGTGCTGTACGGACTCACGGCGTTCGGGCTGTCGACGCGCGAGCGCATCCCGCGCGCCGAGGCGGAAGCGTTCATCAGCGCGTACTTCGAGGCGTACCCGGCGGTGGCCGAGTGGCGCGAGCGCACCGTCAAGGAAGCGCGCCGCCTGGGCTACGCCGAGACGCTGAGCGGACGGCGGCGCTACATCCCGGAGCTGCGCTCCACCGACCACAACCGCCGCATGGCGGCCGAGCGCATCGCCATCAACATGCCGATCCAGGGCACCGCCGCCGACATCATCAAGATCGCGATGAACCGCATCGACGCCGAGCTCCTCGCGCGCCGCGAGGCCGGCAAGCTCGCGCGCATGGTGCTGCAGGTGCACGATGAGCTCATCTTCGAGCTGCCGCGCGCGGAGCTGGACGACGTGCGCGAGATCGCGCGCCGGCTGATGCCGTCGCTGCCGCTCGACGTCCCGCTCGACCTCGACGAGAAGAGTGGCGCGTCGTGGGGTGAGATGGAGGCGGCGCGGTGACGGCCGGCACGGAGGCCGATGCCTGAGCTGCCTGAGGTCGAGACGATCCGCCGCGATCTCGCCCCGCTGCTCGTGGGGCGCACGATCGTGGCGACGCGCATCCACGCCAGCGCGGAGCGCCTGGCCGTCACGCACACGCCGCGTGCGCTGGAGCGCACGCTCACCGGGCGGCGGATTGAGGCGCTGGAGCGGCACGGCAAATACCTCGTCGCGCGGCTCGACGACGGCCGGAGCTGGGTGCTGCACCTGCGGATGACCGGCTCGCTTGTGCACGCGCCGCAGTCCGAGGCGGCGGACCGATTCGAGCGCGCGCGCGTGGACTTCGACGACGGCAGTTCGTTGCGGCTACGCGACATGCGCAAGTTCGCGACGTGGCACCTGGTCCGCGACGCACGCGAGGCGATGCCGCACACGGGCCCGGACGCGCTCAGCGGCGCGTGGTCCGCGGCGTGGCTGCGCGCGGCGCTCGCGCGCCGCTCGGTGGCGGTGAAGGCGGCGCTGCTCGACCAGGCCGTCTGCGCGGGCGTCGGCAACATCTACGCCGACGAGGCGTGCTGGCTCGCGCGCATCGACCCGCGCACGCCCGCGTGCGAGCTGGGACCGCGGCGCGTGACGCGGCTGCACGCGGCGCTGCGCGAGACGCTCGCCGCGTCCCTCGAGCATCGCGGGTCGTCGTTCTCTGACTACCGGGACGGGCTGGGCGCCGCGGGGTGGCACCACGTGCACGTGCACGTGTTCCGCCGCGACGGCGCGCCGTGCGAACGCTGCGGCACTCCTATCGCGAAGGTGCGCGTGGCGGGACGCGGCACGCACTTCTGCCCGCGCTGCCAGCGCCGGTGATCGACGCGTTCTCGATGGCGTTCGCGCTCGTCTTCATCGCGGAGCTCGGGGACAAGTCGATGTTGCTCGCGCTCACGCTGGGCGCGCGCTATCCCGGATGGTGGGTGCTCAGCGCGATCGCGATCGAGGCGACGGTCATAATGGGACTGGCTGTGCTGGGCGGCGTGCTCGCGGGCGCGGCGCTGCTGGCCGGGGTCGTGGCGGTCGGGTCCGGGCTCGCGTTCATCGGCTTCGGTGCGTGGTCGCTGCGCGACGACGGCGGCGACGACGATGCGCTCGGCGATGTGCGCTGGCGAAGCGGTGCGCTCGCGACCATCGCCGCGCTCGCCGTCTCGTTCTTCCTGTCGGAGTTGGGTGACAAGACGCAGGTGGCGGCGCTGTCGCTGGCGAGCGTGGAGCGCGCGGGGCGCGTCGGCGTGTGGGCGGGCGCGACGCTCGGAATGATCGCCGGCGGCGCGCTGGCGATCGCTGCCGGACAGCAGCTGCGCGTGCGCATCCCAGCGCGCGCGTAGCGTCGCATCGCGGGATGGACGTTCATCGCGTTCGGCGTCGTCACGCTCGCGCTCGCTGCGTTCGATCATGCAGGAACATAACGGCACGCCGCGCACGCTCGTTGTCGACGACCTGTTGAACGCCGTACGCGTGTACTTGTCCCGCGCGCGTCGCAGCCGATACAGTGTGGCCGGGAGACGCAGGGAGGCGTGAGCGGCGATGATCTGGCTCATCGTACTTGCCGTAATCGCAATGCTATGCGCGCATGTGCTCGCTGCAATCTATTGCGCCGAGCTCTTCACACGCTCGAAGCGCCGCCGTGTCGAGGGCACGCCGGGCGACCTCGGCCTGCGTTACGAGGAGGTGCAGTTCGACGCAGACGACGACACGCTGCTGCGCGGCTGGTACCTCGAATCGCCGGGCGCGCGAGGGACGGTCGTGCTCGCGCACGACACCGATGGCACGCGCGCGGACCGGCACTGTGGCCTGTTCATGCTGCAACGTGACTACCTGCGTCGCGGGTTCCATGTGATGGCGTTCGACCTGCGCGGCCGTGGGGAGTCCGGGGGCGTGCGCGACTACTTCGGGGCGCTGGAGCAGCAGGACTTGGCGGCAGCCGTGAGCTACGCGCGCGAGCGCGCCGAGGCGCTGCCCGTGGTGCTGCACGGGTTCGGCCTGGGCGCCGCGCTGACGATCTGCGCGCTCGCGGAGGGCCTGGAGGTCGACGCCGCGATCGCGGACTCGCCGTTCACGTCGGCGCGCGCGTACTTGCGGCGCCGGTGGGCGGCGGTCCCCGCGCCCACGTTCCGGCTCGCACTGCGCATCGCGCGCGGGTACTTCGGGGCCGACGCCGACGCGACGCAGCCGCTGCGCGCGATCACGCACATGCCCGAGATCCCGTTGCTGTTTATCCACGGGAAGGCCGACCGCCTGGTGCCCCTCGCGCACACGCTGAACGTCGCTGGCGCCGCGCTCACTCGGCGCGTCGAGGTGTGGGCGGTGCCTGGCGTTGGCCACTGCGCCGCTTACCTGCACTCCCCGGACGCTTACCTGCGCCATTGCATGGACTTCATCGATTCGGTGCTCTCGGTGCGGCGGATCAACGTCGCCGCCGTGTAGCATCGGCGCATGCCGCTGCGGGAGCCACGTGACGCCATCACCGACGTGCCCGGCGTCCGCGTGGGGCACTGGACGGACCGCCGCGCGGCCACCGGCTGCACGGTCGTTCTCGCCCCGGCCGGCGCCACGGGCGGCGTCGACGTGCGCGGGGCGGCGCCCGGCACGCGCGAGACCGACCTGCTCCGCCCCGGCAACCTCGTCGAGCAGGTGCACGCCATCGTCCTGACGGGCGGCTCGGCGTTCGGGCTCGACGCGGCGGGGGGCGTGGTGCGCTACCTCGAGGAGCAGGGCTGGGGGCTCGCGTTCGCGGGGCAGGTCGTGCCGATCGTGCCGGCGGCGGTGCTGTTCGACCTGACGCTCGGGCGCCCGCGCCGCCCGAGCGCCGAGGCCGGTTATCGCGCCGCGCGCGGCGCCACCGCCGGGCGGGTCGCCGAGGGCTCGGTGGGGGCCGGCACGGGCGCGACGATCGCCAAGCAGGCCGGCCCCGCGCGCCGCCTCAAGGGTGGCCTGGGCACGGCGAGCGAGCAGACCGCCACGGGTGTCGTCGCCGGGGCGGTCGTCGCGGTGAACGCGGTCGGCGCCATCCGCGACCCTCGGACGGGCGAGCTCGTCGCCGCGCCGCGTGGCGAGGAGGCGGGCGGATTCGTTGACCTGGAGGCGCACTGGCGCACCGGTGCGCCGTGGCCGGAGCTTGCCACCGCCGCGCCGGCCGGGGCGCGCGAAGCTGTCGCCGAGCTCGTGCCGGCGAACACGACCCTCGGCGTGGTCGCGACGAATGCCCGGCTGACCAAGGCCCAGGCGAATCGCCTCGCGACGGTCTGCCAAGACGGCTTCGCCCGTACGATCTGGCCGGCGCACACCCAGGGCGATGGCGATACGATCTTCGTGCTGGCCACGGGCGCCGTCGAGGTCGACGCGGTCGGCTACGGCGCGCTGGAAGCGCTGGCGACGCGCGCCGTCGAGCGCGCGGTGCTGCGAGGCGTGCGCCTGGCCACGGGGCTCGCGGGGGTGCCGTCGGCGGCCGAATGGCTCCGCCGCGACGGTTGACCGCGCTCCGCACGGCCGATTGACAGGCGATCGGCCGTTCCTATACTGATGGCGCCCTGCCACCCCGTACGGTGACAAGGCATACCCCCTGGCTAGTCCGCTTGGATCGAGAGACCGAGACGGGGAGGCCGAGATGACGGTGCTGGTGGTTCGCGCGCGTCGGCATGCCCGAGGTGCTGTCATGTCCGGGTGCGCCACATGCGGATGATGCTCCGCGGCAAGGTGCATCGCGCCACGGTCACGCAGGCAGACCTCGACTACATTGGCTCGATCACGATCGACGAGACGCTCATGGAAGCGGCCGGGATCGTCGAGTGGGAGCAGGTGCAAGTCCTGGACGTGACCAACGGGGCGCGCTTGATGACCTATGCCATCGCGGGGCCGGCGGGCTCGGGCGTGATCGGCATCAATGGGGCTGCGGCGCACTTGGTGCACGTCGGCGACATCGTGATCGTGCTCAACTACGAGGGTGTGCCGGCTGAGCGCGTCGCCGCGCATCGCCCGCGGCTCGTGCACGTCGACGGCGCGAACCACATGGTCGACCTGCTCGAGACCAACGTGGCGCTCGTCCAGAGCGTGGGCGAGCAGGCCGGCGCGCAGTCCAAGCTCACGGCGCTACGTGGGGAGGCGTGACAGTGAAGCGAATCGCCATCACCGACCTGCAGCGGATGCGCGACGAGGGCACCCGCTTCGCGATGCTCACAGCCTACGACTACCCGACGGCGCAGCTCGCCGACGAGGCGGGTATCCCGATTCTGCTCGTCGGCGACTCGCTGGGCATGGTTGTGCTCGGCTACGACTCCACGCTGCCGGTGACCGTCGACGACATGGTCCGCCACGGCGCCGCCGTCGTGCGCGGCACGAAGCGCGCCCACGTGGTCGTCGACATGCCGTTCGGTTCGTACCAGGGCGGGTGGCAGGACGCGTTACGTAACGCCGTGCGCATCATGCAGGAGACCGGCGCTGGCTCAGTGAAGCTCGAGGGCGGGCAGCGCTCGGCGGAGACGGTGCAGCGACTCGTCGAGGCCGGCATCCCGGTGATGGGCCACGTCGGCCTCACGCCGCAGTCGGTCAACGCCTACGGCGGCTGGAAGATCCAGGGCAAGACGCCGCGCGAAGGGGTGCGCGTGATGGCCGACGCGAAGGCGCTCGAGGAGGCCGGGGCGTACGCGGTGGTCCTCGAGACGGTGCCTGCGCCGCTGGCGTTCACGATCACGCAGCAGCTGCACGTGCCGACCATCGGCATCGGCGCCGGGCTGTACTGCAGCGGGCAGGTGCAGGTGGTGCACGACCTGTTGGGGCTGTACACCGACCGCAAGATGAAGCACGCGCGACGGTTCATGGAGGCCGGCACGCTGCAGCGCGCGGCGTTTGTGGCGTACCGCGAGGCCGTCGGCGATGGCTCGTTCCCGTCGGCGGCGGAGTCGCACCTGCTGGACGAGCAGCGGGTCGCGCGTGTCGCGAGCATGACCTTCCGCCTGGCCGACAGCCCGCACGGGCCTGAGGGCATCGACCTCGAGGGCGTGCTCGCGGAGGGCGATCCCGAGACCGGGGAGCGGTAGCGCCCGGATGCTCGTCGTCCGCTCGGCCGGCGCGCTGCGCGCTGCCCGCAGCGAGTCCGCGGCGCCTGTCGGGTTCGTCCCGACGATGGGCTACCTGCATGAGGGGCACCTCTCGCTCGTGCACGCCGCGCGCGCGGAGTGCCGCATGGTCGTCGCCTCGATCTTCGTGAACCCCACGCAGTTCGCCCCCGGCGAGGACTTCGAGCGCTACCCGCGCGACGAGCCGCACGACCTGGCGCTGCTGGAGGGGGCCGGCGTGGACCTGGTGTTCGTGCCGCCCGTCGAGGAGCTGTACTCGCCCGGCGACACCACGCGCGTGACGGTGTCCGCGCTCAGCCACATGCTCGAGGGCGCGCGGCGGCCCGGCCACTTCGACGGCGTGGCGACGGTGGTGGCGAAGCTGTTCCACATCGTGCGCCCGGACCGCGCGTACTTCGGGCAGAAGGACGCGCAGCAGCTTGCCGTGATCCGGCACATGACACGAGACCTGCTGCTGCCGGTCACCGTGGTCGGCTGTCCCACGGTGCGCGAGCCCGACGGGCTCGCGTGCTCCTCGCGCAACGTCTACCTCTCGGCCGAGCAGCGCGCGCAGGCGGTCGCGCTGTCTGGCGGCCTGCGCGCCGCCGAGGCTGCGTTCGCCGCCGGCGAGCGCGATGCCGAGGTGCTGCGCCGCGTCGCACGCGCGCCGATCGAGGCGCGGCCGCTCGCCTCCATCGACTACCTCTCGCTCGCCGACGCGGAGTTGCTGACCGAGATCCAGGGCCGCGTGACGGGGCCGGTGCTGCTCTCGATGGCGGTGGCGTTCGGGGCCACGCACCTGCTCGACAATACGACGCTGCGGCCCTGACGGAGCGCCGCCGCGGCGCCGGCGAGGCGCCGATTCCGCGGGTCGCGCCGCGCTGCTAGCATTGGCGCGTCGGAGGGGAAGCGGGTCGGGGGCATGCCGTGTCAGGTCATTCGAAGTGGTCGAGCATCAAGCACAAGAAGGGCGCGCTGGACGCGAAGCGCGGCCAGCTGTTCACGAAGCTCGCGCGCGACATCACGATGGCCGCGCGCGGCGGGGCGGGGGCCGACCCCGCGATGAACCCGGCGCTGCGCCTGGCCATCAGCCGCGCTAAAGACGCCAACATGCCCAACGATAACATCGAGCGCGCCGTCCAGCGCGGCGCCGGCAACGCCGACACCGACCAGCTTGTCGAAGTGACTTACGAGGGCTACGGGCCGGGCGGCACCGCGGTCATTGTCGAGGCGGTCACCGACAACCGCAATCGCACGGTCGCCGAGATCCGCGCCGCGTTCTCACGCGGCGGCGGCAACCTCGCTGAGACTGGAGCCGTGGGCTGGCAGTTCGAGACGCGCGGCGTGATCACGCTCGACGCCAGCCGCGGCGACAGCGACGAGATCCAGCTCGCTGCTATCGAGGCCGGCGCGGCCGACGTGTCGGTCGACGACAGCGAGGTGGAGGTGCTGACCGAGCCCGCCGACCTCGAGCGGGTGCGTGAGGCGCTCGCCGGCGCCGGCCTGGCCATCGACCGTGCCGAGGTCGCGCGCGTGCCGAAGAACGTCGTGCCGTTGGACGAGAAGGCTGCGATCCAGGCGCTCAAGCTGCTCGAGCGCCTCGACGACCTGGACGACGTCTCGCGGGTGTACTCGAACGCCGACTTCACGGCAGAGGTGCTGGAAACCGCGGGTCTGAGCGCGTGAGCGTGCGCCGCGTGTTCGGCGTGGACCCGGGGCTCGCGGCGACCGGCTACGGGGTCGTCGACGGCGACGGTGGGAGCGCGCGCCTCGTCGTCTGCGGTGTGCTGCGCACGCGCGCGCGCGACGCGCGACCCGCGCGCCTGGCGGAGCTGTTCACGCGCGCCGGCGCGCTGCTGGACGAGCTCGCGCCCACGGAGCTCGCGATGGAGCAGCACTACGTGGCCACGAATGTGCGCTCCGCGATGACGCTGGGCGAGGCGCGCGCCGCCGTGCTGGTCGCCGCCGCCGTGCGCGGCGTGCCCACGTTCGAGTTCCCCGCCGCGACCATCAAGCAGGCGGTCGCCGGCTACGGCGGCGCGCCGAAGGAGCAGGTGCAAGCGATGGTCGCGGTGCATCTCGGCCTCGCGGAGCCGCCGATGCCGCTCGACGCGTCGGACGCGCTCGCGGTTGCGCTGACGCGGCTCGCGTCGAGCCGCATCGAGCTGCTGCTGGCCCGCGGGGGCGCGCGGTGAGCGCCCGATGATCGTCGCGCTGCGCGGGCGGCTGGCGCACTGGGATGCCGCTGCCGGCATGCTGTGGCTCGAGATCGCGGGCGTGACGTATGAGCTCGCGCTGCCGCCGTACGCCGCGGACTGGATGGCCTCGTACGCGCCCGGCGAGGAGCTGGCGCTGTTCACGTACCAGCACGCGAGCGAGCGCCAGCCCGTGCCACTGCTCTTCGGCTTCCCGCGGCTGCGCGAGCGCGAGTTCTTCCGTAAGTTCATCGAGGTGCCGACGATCGGCCCCGCGAAGGCGGTGCGCGCGCTCACACACCCGGTGTCCGAGGTCGCGCGCTGGGTGGAGCGCGAGGACACCCGCGCGCTGCAGCAATTGCCCGGCATCGGCGAGCGGCTGGCGCAGACGATCATCGCCCGTCTGCGCGGGCGGCTGCTAGAGGAGACGCAGCTCGCCGACGACGGCGGACCGCCCGGCGCTGCGTCCGGGTCGCCGCCCGACGTCCGTGGCCACGCCATCGAGGCGCTCGTGGCGCTGCAGTACAACCGCCGCGACGCCGAGCAGGTGGTCGCCGAGGCCGTGCGCGGCAACCCATCGCTCGGCACCGTCGAGGCTGTGCTGCGCTTCGTGCTGGAGCGCCAGGCGGGGGCGGCGGCGGGCTAGC
>VGPB01000049.1 GCA_016875695.1 Chloroflexota bacterium
AGCGACACTGGCTCGCCGGTCGCCGCTGCCTGCGCCGCCAGCAGCCCTCCCGCGGCGGCAACGAGCTCCGCCGATCCCGCTGCTTCCGCGTCTGGTCCGCGCTCGCCGTACGGCGGCAGCCCCACCGTCAGCAGCGCGGGGTTCGCCGCGCGCCACGCTTCGGCGTCGATGCCCCGCGCGCGCGCCGTCGCCGTCGTGCCGTCGAACAGCAGCACGTCGGCGCCGCGCGCGAGCCGCGCGAGCCCGCCCTGTCCGGTCTCAAAGCGCAGGTCGAGCACCACCGAGCGCTTGCCGCGCCCTAGCGCTTGGAACCCTGGCCGCGCCCGATACGGGTCGCCCGCCGGCGGCTCCACCTTCACAACGCTCGCCCCGTGGTCGCCGAGCAGCATCGTGGCGAACGCCCCCGCCACCCAGCTCGAGCAGTCGAGCACCCGCACGCCCTCGAACACGTCGCCCACGTCTCGCCCCCCCTCGCCCGGCCGCCGACGATAGCCGCTCGCCGCCGGGGCGGCCGAGCGACCGGGTGCCCGGGTCGCTCGGCGCGTGCTCGCTCCATTGAAATGTGGATTCGTGTTGACAGCCGCCGGGCCCCTGCCTACGCTTGTTGTTCGCCTTCACCCTTGGTAGCATCGATCGGGCGTTGGGCGCTGCGTCTCTCTGGGCGACTGTTCTACTTGCCGACCACCACGGCGCGGTACTGCGCAGCGGTGGTCGCTGCACGTGTCCGCCCGCTTGCCGGCCGCTCCTCTCACCCCCACGCTCTCGCGCGTAGCTCGGAGGAGGTCCCATGACCACTGACCGCCGCATCGTCCGCGCGATCCGCCACATCCCAGGCGAGACCCACCAGTACGGCCGTGCTTCCACCGTGCTCGACATGCCTAACCTCATCGAGATGCCGCGTCAGTCCTACCAGCGCTTCCTGCGCGACGGCCTGCGCGAACTCTTCGACGAGATCTCGCCGATCGCCGACTTCACCGGCTCGCGCATGGACCTGCGCTTCGCCGAGTACCGCCTCGAGGAACCCAAGTACACCGAGCGCGAGTGCCGCCAGCGCGACGCGACTTATGCCGCCCCGCTGCGCGTGCGCTCCGAGCTGCGCATCATGGAGACCGGCGAGATCAAGGAACAGGACCTGTTCCTCGGCGACCTCCCGCTCATGACCGACCAAGGCACCTTCATCATCAACGGCGCCGAGCGCGTCGTCGTCTCGCAGCTCGTGCGCTCCCCCGGCGTCTACTTCACCGGCGTCACCGACCCCGCCACCGGCCGCCAGCTCACCGCCGCCAAGCTCATCCCCAACCGCGGCGCTTGGCTGGAGTTCGAGACTTCGAACAAGGACCTGCTCTCCGTCAAGGTCGACCGCAAGCGCAAGATCCCCGTCACCGTGCTGCTGCGCGCCGTCGACATCGAGCCCGGCATCCCCGACGGCCAGCTCGGCACCAACGAGCGGCTGCTCGCGCACTTCGCCGGCGACGACTCCAACCCCGATCACGAGTACCTCAAGGCCACGCTCGCCAAGGACCCCACTGAGAACCGCAAGCAGGCGCTGGAGGAGTTCTACCGCCGCCTGCGCCCCGGCGACCCGCCCACCGCCGAGAACGCGCGCAACCTGCTGGAGACCACCTTCTTCAGCGACCGCCGCTACGACCTCGGCCGCGTCGGCCGCTACAAGGTGAACAAGCAGCTCGCGCTCGTCGACGCGCCGATGATCCGCACGCTCCGCCCCGACGACATCCGCGCCATCGTGCGCAAGATGATCCAGATTAACAACGGTCGCGGCGCGCCCGACGACATCGACCACCTCAGCAACCGCCGCGTGCGCGCCGTCGGCGAGCTCATTCAGAACCAGTTCCGCGTCGGCCTGCTGCGCATGGAGCGCGTCGTGCGCGAGCGCATGACGATCACCGACCCCGAGGAGACCACGCCCTCCGCGCTCGTCAACATCCGCCCTGTCGTCGCCGCGATGAAGGAGTTCTTCGGCGGCTCGCAGCTCTCGCAGTTCATGGACCAGACCAACCCGCTCGCCGAGCTCGCGCACAAGCGCCGCCTCTCCGCGCTCGGCCCCGGCGGCCTCTCGCGCGACCGCGCCGGCTTCGACGTGCGCGACGTGCACTTCAGCCACTACGGCCGCATCTGCCCCATCGAGACGCCCGAGGGCCCGAACATCGGCCTCATCGGCAACCTCGCCACCTACGGCCGCGTCAACGACTTCGGCTTCATCGAGACGCCGTACCGCCCGATCCGCCACGAGGTCGGCGTGCGCTCCGCCGAGCTCGTCGGCCGCATCGTGCTCGAAGACGTGAAGGACGCCGCCGGCGCCGTGATCGCGCGCGACGGCGACCGCATCGACGCGCCGCTCGCCGCGCGCCTCGCCGACGCTAGCGTCGACCGCATCTCCGTGCTCCCCTTCGCCTCCATCGAGACCGTCTACCTCGACGCGCAGCAGGAGGAGGTCTACCGCATCGCGCAGGCCTCCACCCCGCTCGACGACGACGGCAACATCCGCGCCGACCGCGTCGAGGTGCGCCACGGCAAAGACCCCAAGATGGTCGCCCCCGTCGAGGTCGACTACATGGACGTCTCGCCGCGGCAGATCGTCTCGGTCGCCGCCGCGCTCATCCCCTTCCTCGAGCACGACGACGCCAACCGCGCGCTCATGGGCGCGAACATGCAGCGCCAGGCCGTGCCCCTGCTCCGTCCCGAGGTGCCGCTCGTCGGCACCGGCATCGAGCAGCAGGTCGCGGTCGACTCCGGCCAGGTCACGCTCGCCGCCGAGGACGGCGAGGTGATCTCCGCCAACGCCAACTTCGTCGTCGTGCGCTACCAGTCCGGTCGCGAGGAGCGCCACCCGCTGCTCAAGTTCGTGCGCTCCAACCAGGGCACCTGCATCAGCCAGCGCCCCCTCGTCGCTCGCGGCGATCGCGTGCGCCGCGGGCAGCCGCTCATCGACTCGTCGTCCACCCAGAACGGCGAGCTCGCGCTCGGCCAGTCCGTGCTCGTCGCCTTCATGTCATGGGAAGGCCTGAACTTCGAGGACGCCATCATCCTCTCCGAGTCCGTGCTCCGCGACGACAAGTTCACCTCGGTCCACATCGAGAAGTACGAGGTCGAGGCGCGCGACACCAAGCTCGGCGCTGAGGAGATCACGCGCGACATCCCCAACGTCGGCGAAGAGTCGCTGCGCGACCTCGATGACCTCGGCATCATCCGCGTCGGCGCCGAGGTGCGCGAAGGCGACATCCTCGTCGGCAAGATCACGCCCAAGGGTGAGACCGAGCTCACGCCCGAGGAGAAGCTGCTGCGCGCGATCTTCGGCGAGAAGGCGCGCGAGGTGAAGGACACCTCGCTACGCGTGCCCCACGGCGAGCGCGGCAAGGTCATCGATGTGCGCATCTTCCGCCGCGACCAGGGCGACGAGTTGCCCGCCGACGTGAACGTGATGGTGCGCGTCTCCGTCGCCCAGAAGCGCAAGATCTCCGAAGGCGACAAGATGGCCGGCCGCCACGGCAACAAGGGCGTCGTCTCGCGCATCCTGCCGATCGCCGACATGCCCTACCTCGCCGATGGGCGCGCCGTCGAGATCGTGCTTAACCCGATCGGCGTGCCCTCGCGCATGAACGTCGGCCAGGTGCTCGAGACGCACCTCGGCTGGGCCGCCTCCACGCTCGGCTTCCGCGCCGTCACGCCCGTCTTCGACGGCGCGTCCGACGGCGAGATCCAGGACGCGCTCGCGCGCGCCTGGATCGCCATGCAGGCCGGCGCCGTCGAGACCGAGCGCGCCCTCAGCTCGCGCGACCGCGAGGTCGGCGAGCGCGTGGACGTCGACGCGATGGAGGACTACCTGCGCCAGGGCGGCTTCGACCCGGATGCCGTGCTCCGCCGCGGCACGATGGGCACAGCGCGTCGCGCCTGCCTCGCGCTGTGGATGGAGGGGCTCGGCGAGCGCAACGTGCGCGACCTCGCGCAAGAGGCGTTCGACGAGCGCGTCGGCGCGGTCGCCGCGCGCACCGGCGAGGCGCCGCCTATCGTCGGCAAGCAGCGCGTCTACGACGGCCGCACCGGCGAGGCGTTCGATCAGCCGGTCACCGTCGGCTACATCTATATGCTCAAGCTCGTGCACCTCGTGGAGGACAAGATCCACGCCCGCTCCACGGGCCCCTACTCGCTGATCACGCAGCAGCCGCTCGGCGGCAAGGCGCAGTTCGGCGGCCAGCGCTTCGGCGAGATGGAAGTGTGGGCGCTCGAAGCCTACGGCGCCGCGCACATCCTGCAGGAGATGCTCACCGTCAAGTCGGACGACGTCGTCGGCCGCGTCAAGGCCTACGAGGCCATCGTCAAGGGCGAGAACACCATGGAACCCGGCGTGCCGGAGTCGTTCAAGGTCCTCGTCAAGGAGCTCCAGTCGCTCGGCCTGAGCGTGGAGATCCTCAACGAAGACGAAGAGCAGATCGCGTTCACGGAGGACTACATCGAGGCGATCCCCTCGCTCGGCATCAACCTGTCCGGTCGTGAAGCGGAGGATGTGACCCGTGCTTGAAGTCAACGACTTTAACGCCATCCGCCTGTCGCTCGCCTCGCCTGCCCAGATCAAGTCGTGGTCCTATGGCGAGGTCACCAAGCCGGAGACGATCAACTACCGCACGCTCAAGCCGGAGAAGGACGGCCTCTTCTGCGAGAAGATCTTCGGCCCCACCAAGGACTTCGAGTGCTACTGCGGTAAGTACAAGCGCGTCCGCTACAAGGGCATCGTCTGCGATAAGTGTGGCGTCGAGGTCGCGCGCTCCAAGGTGCGCCGCGAGCGCATGGGCCACGTCAGCCTCGCCGCCCCCGTCGCGCACATCTGGTTCTCCAAGGGCGTGCCGAGCCGCCTCGGCCTGCTGCTGGACATCCCGCCGCGCACGCTGGAGCGCGTGCTCTACTTCGCGCAGTACGTGATCACCTCCGTCAACGAGGAGGCGCGCGCGCACGCGATCGACCTGCTCCAGCAGGAGATCGACGAGGAGGTCAACCGCCGCCAGGGCGAGACCGCCGGGCACATCGCCGTGCACGAAGAGGCGCTCGCGCAGGCCAACGCCGAGATCGAGCGTCGCCGCGACACCGCCCTCGAAGAGGCCGACGCCGAGTTCGCGCGCGACGTCGACGCCGTCATGGCCGGCGCACGCGACCTCGAGCAGGACCTGCAGGGCCGCGCGGGCGAGAAGCTGCGCGCCCGCCTCGCGTTCCGCGACCTCACGCTCGCGCAGCGCGGCGACACTATCGGCCCCGACACCGTGCAGGCGCTGCACGAGTCCGCGCGCCAGCAGGTCACGGCCGTTGAGGAGCGCATCGCCACCAAGAAGGCCGACCTCCAGCTCATGGCCGACGCCGCCATCCAGCAGAAGCGTGACCAGGCCTTCACCCAGCTCGAGCCGCTCCGCCAGCAGGTCGCCGACGCCCGCGCCCAGGTGCGCAAGGACTACGACAACCTTCTCAAGCGCCTCGAGCGCCTGCGCGACCCCATCGAGGCCGACACGCTCTCCGTGCTCACCGAGCAGGAGCACCGCGAGCTCGAGGACCGCTTCGGCCTCGTCTTCCGCTCCGGTATGGGCGCTGAGGCGATCCTCTCGATCCTCGCCCGCCTTGACCTCGACCAGCTGCGCGCCAAGCTACAGGAGGAGATCCAGTCGACCTCCGGCCAGCGGAAGAAGAAGGCCACCAAGCGCCTGCGCGTCGTCGAGGCGCTGCGTAAGTCCGGCAACAAGCCGGAGTGGATGGTCATCCAGGAGCTGCCCGTGCTCCCGCCCGACTTGCGCCCGATGGTGCAGCTCGACGGCGGCCGCTTCGCCACCTCCGACCTCAACGACCTCTACCGCCGCGTGATTAACCGCAACAACCGTCTCAAGCGCCTGCTCAACCTCGGCGCGCCCGAGATCATCATCCGCAACGAGAAGCGCATGCTGCAGGAGGCCGTCGACTCGCTCATCGACAACGGCCGCCGCGGCCGCGCCGTCTCCGGCTCCGGCAACCACAAGCTGAAGTCACTGTCAGACTTGCTCAAGGGCAAGCAGGGCCGCTTCCGCCAGAACCTGCTCGGCAAGCGCGTCGACTACTCCGGCCGCTCCGTGATCGTCGTCGGCCCCGACCTGCGCCTCCACCAGTGCGGCCTGCCCAAGAAGATGGCGCTCGAGCTGTTCAAGCCGTTCATCATGCACGCCCTCGTGCGCAATGGCCTCGCGCACAACATCAAGAGCGCCAAGCGCATCGTCGAGCGCGCCCGCCCCGAGGTGTGGGACGTGCTTGAGAACGTCATCAAGGACCGCCCCGTCCTGCTCAACCGTGCCCCCACGCTGCACCG
Source organism: Chloroflexota bacterium (assembly GCA_016875695.1). Classification (GTDB taxonomy): domain Bacteria; phylum Chloroflexota; class Dehalococcoidia; order UBA2979; family UBA2979; genus SHYP01. The sequence continues at coordinate 6,335 of VGPB01000049.1, forward strand.
CCTCGGCATCCAGGCCTTCGAGCCCGTGCTCGTCGAGGGCTCAGCGATCCAGCTGCACCCGCTCGTCTGCTTCGCGTACAACGCGGACTTCGACGGCGACCAGATGGCCGTGCATGTCCCGCTCTCCTACGAGGCCGTCGCCGAGGCGCGCCAGGTCCTGCTCTCCACCCGCAACCTGCTCTCGCCCTCCGACGGCGAGCCCGTCGTCGCGCCCACGCTCGACATGGTCCTCGGCTGCTACTACATGACGTTCGAGCCGCCCGCCAGCGGCAGCGCGCCCGCGCGCGTCACCTTCTCCTCCGCCGACCGCGTGCGCGTCGGCTACGACAGCGGCCAGCTCACCCTGCACACGCCCATCCGCTATCGCGTCGCCGGCCAGTTCATCGACACCACCGCAGGCCGCGTGCTCTTCAACGAGATCGTCCCGCCCGAGCTCGGCTTCCAGAACCGCCTCATGAACAAGCGCGCGCTGCGCGAGCTCGTCTCGCTGATCCACAGCGACCTCGGTTCCGAGGCCACCGTCGACTTCGTCGACCGCATGAAGGACCTCGGCTTCCGCTACGCCACCCAGTCCGGCATCTCCATCGCCGTCTCGGACATCCGCGTCCCCGACGAGAAGCGCGCGCTCATGGCCGAGGCCGACAGCCGCATCGACGACATGGAAGACCAGTTCCAGATGGGCCTCGTTACTGAGGGGGAGCGTTACAACGCCGCCATTAACATTTGGACCGAGACCACCGCGCGCATCCAGGAGGCGCTCGAGCGCTCGCTCGATCCCACCGGCCCGCTCTCGATGATGTCCACGTCCGGCGCCAAGGGGAACATCGCGCAGATCCGCCAGATGGCCGGCATCCGCGGCCTGATGACGGACCCCTCCGGCCGCATCATCGACCTGCCCATCCGCTCCTCGTTCCGCGAGGGGCTCTCCGTGCTCGAGTACTTCATCTCTACGCACGGCGCGCGCAAAGGCCTCGCCGACACCGCGCTGCGCACCGCCGACTCCGGCTACCTCACGCGCCGCATGATCGACGTCGCGCAGGATCTGATCGTGCTCATGGAGGACTGCACCCCGCCCGGCGGCGTGCCCAGCGGCATCTGGCTGCGCGAGCGCGCCGAGGCCGGCATCCTCGCCTCGCTGCTTGAGCGCATCTCCGGCCGCTGGGCCGCCTCCCCCATCGCCGACCCCGCAACCGGCGAGATCATCGTCGAAGCCAGCCACGAGGTCACCGACGAGCTCGCGCGCCGCGTCATCGCCGCCGGCGTTGAGCAGGTGCACGTGCGCTCGCCGCTTACGTGCCAGGCCAACCGCGGCGTCTGCCAGCACTGCTATGGTCGCTCGCTCGCCACCGGCCAGCTCGTCGCGCAGGGCGTCGCCGTCGGCATCATCGCCGCGCAGTCCATCGGCGAACCCGGCACGCAGCTCACCATGCGCACCTTCCACACCGGCGGCGTCGTTGGCCTCGACATCACCTCCGGCCTCCCGCGCGTCGAGGAAATCTTCGAGGCCCGCGCGCCCCGCGGCCAGGCCATCATGTCCGAGATCGACGGCGTCGTGCACGTCCAGCGCTCCGGCGACACGCGCACCATCGTCGTCACCAATATCGAAAGCTTCGCGGAGGAGTACGAGCTGCTCGAGGACTTCGAGCTGCTCGTCGAAGAAGGCGCGCTCGTCGACGGCAACGCGCTGCTTGCGCAGCCGCCTGAGCAGGCCGGCGGCGGCGCGGAGAGCAAGGCGCTCGCCGCGCCGCTGCGCGCCGTTGCGCCCGGCCGCGTCGAGTTCGTGCACGGCCGCCGCCGCCGCCGACCCACCGCCCTGCGCGTCGTCTCCGAGGACGTCGACCAGCGCGAGTACCTGGTCCCCGCATCGGCGCGCATGCGCGTCGAAGCGGGCGAGCTCGTCCGCGCCGGCCAGCAGCTCACCGAGGGTGCGCTCGACCCCCAGGACGTGCTCACCATACTCGGCCCCGACGCCGTGCAGGTGTACCTCGTCGACGAGGTGCAGCGCGTCTACCGCTCGCAGGGCGTCAACATCAACGACCGCCACATCGAGGTGATCGTCCGCCAGATGCTGCGCAAGGTGCGCGTCGAAGAGCACGGCGATACCGACTTGCTCCCCTCGGAGCTGCTCGATCGCTACGCCTTCGAGGGCATCAACGCCCGCAAGATCGCCGAGGGCGGCGAGCCCGCGACCGCCGTGCCGGTGCTGCTCGGCGTCACGCGTGCCTCGCTCTCCACCGACTCGTTCCTCGCGGCTGCGTCGTTTCAGGAGACCACCCGCGTCCTCACCGACGCAGCGATCTCCGGCGCGACCGACCACCTGCGTGGCCTCAAGGAGAACGTGATCATCGGCAAGCTGATCCCGGCGCGTGCCCCGATCATCGTCGAACGGCCCACGCCGATCGCCGAGATCCCCATGCCCGAGTCGCTGCTGCTCGGCTTTACGTTCGACTTCGAACTCCTCGAAGGCCCCAGCCTCGAAGGCGAATCTCTGTTCGAGCTGCTGCAGACCGCTCCGGGCGGCGTCAGCGGCAGCGCCTTCGTCGCCGAACCTGATTAGCCTTGGCCCTTCGACCCTCCCGCCCCCTCTCGCCGCGAAGCGGGGAGAGGGGGCGGGAGGGTCGAAGGGCTCCCCACGCCGCCGACCCCCTCGCGCGCGCCGCACACGCGTTGCTGCGCGCCCCTGCGCATCTGGAACCGGGGAGCGCGAGGGGCGCAGCCCCTCGCACAACGCAAGGGTGGGCGGGCGCGTTCCTCAGTTCTTCTGCAAGCGCGCCGCCTGCGCGCGATGCAGTGGCCCCGGGACGGCGCCGTCCCGCGGCCGCTGTCCCCGGCCCCCGCGCTCGCCCACCACCATCCACTCAACGGCGCTAGTCTGGAATGGCGCCCACCGCGCGAAGGGACGCCGCCCGCATGCTCCCCGCCGTCGCTGCCGCCGAGTCCAACAGCGCGCTCACGAGTGCGCTGCGCCAGTTCCACGCCGCCGCCGACCGCCTCGGCCTCGGCGGCCAGCAGCGCGACATCCTCACCTCCTTCAAGACCGTCTTCCAGACCCGCTTTCCCGTCGAGATGGACGACGGCAGCTTCCGCGTCTTCGACGGCTACCGCGTGCACCACAACGCCGCCCGCGGCCCGCTCAAGGGCGGCGTCCGTTATAGCCCCGACGTCTCGCTCGACGACGTCAAGGCGCTCGCCATGTGGATGACCTGGAAGTGCGCCGTTGCCGGCCTCCCCTTCGGCGGCGCCAAGGGCGGTGTCGTCGTCGACCCGCGCGCCGTCTCCGCCAACGAGCTCGAAAACCTCACGCGCCGCTTCACCGCCGAGATCACGCCGATCATCGGCCCCGACCAGGACATCCCCGCGCCCGACATGGGCACCAACGCCCAAGTCATGGCCTGGATGATGGACACCTACTCCATGGGCCACGGCCACACCATCCCCGGCGTCGTCACCGGCAAGCCCGTCAGCGTCGGCGGCTCCGAGGGCCGTTACGAGGCTACCGGCCGTGGCCTGCTCTACCTACTCGAGGAGCATCTCGCCGATGCCGGCGGCGTGCGCGGCAAACGTATCGCGGTGCACGGCTTTGGCAACGTCGGCGGCGTCGCCGCCCGCCTGCTGCAGCGCGCCGGCGCGCGCGTGCAGTACATCTGCGACCGCGACACCGGCATCTGGAACCCGAAGGGCGTTGACGCCGCGGCCGCGTTCGCCTACGTCGAGGCCGGGCGCCCGCTCGCCGACTGGGACGGCGCCGGCGAGCGCATCGCCCCCGACGCCGTGCTCGAGGCCGACGTCGACATCCTCGTGCCCGCCGCGCGCGAACACGTCATCACCACCGCCAACGTCGACCGCGTGCGTGCGCCGCTCATCATCGAAGGCGCGAACGGACCGGTCAGCCCCGAGGCCGACGACGCGCTCACCGCGCGCGGCGTCACCATCATCCCGGACTTGCTCGCCAACGCCGGCGGCGTCACCGTCTCCTACTTCGAATGGGTACAGGCGCGCCAGTACATGCACTGGCGCGAGCAGCAGGTCAACGACGAGCTCCGCCGCCTGCTCATCGACGCCTATCGCACCGTCGTCGCACGCGCCGTGCAGGCGCCTAACTGCACGCTGCGCGACGCCGCGCAGTCGATCGGCATCGAGCGCGTCGTCGAGGCCGTGACGCTGCGCGGCATCTTCCCGTGATTCCGCGCGCCGACGGCGCGCTGCGTTATCCCGCCGAGGCGCCGCCGTGGCCGATGGATGCCTCCGGCGCGCAGCGCTTCCGCTTCTGCCCGCGCTGTGGCGCGTGCTTCGACCTGCAGCGCATCGAGGACCGCGAGCGTCTCGTCTGCACGGCGTGCGCCTTCGTCTACTATCAGGATCCCACAGTCGGTATGGCCGTGCTCCTCGAGCGCCTGACGCCCGAAGGTGCCGCCGAGGTACTGCTCACGCTCCGCCGCTACGGGCGCGGCGCTGGCCGGTGGGACCTCCCCGGCGGCTGGGTGGAGTACGATGAGGACCTGCGCGCCGCCGCCCGCGAGCTGCGCGAAGAGACTGGCCTCGACGTCGCCGTCGGGCACTTCTCCGATGCCCTCTCCAACTTCCACACCCCCGAACTGCACACCGTTGGCATTTGGTTTCGCGATACCTTCACCAGCGGTGCGCTGGCCGCCGGCGACGACGCGAGCGACGCGCGCTACTTCCCCCTCGGCGCGCTGCCCGAGCTCGCCTTTCCCACCGACCGCCGCGTCCTCGCTCGCCGCCGCGCCGAGGCCGCAGCGCGCGCGCCTGCCACGACTCCCCCTCGCTCCGGTAGCGGGGAGAGGGGGCTGGGGGGTGAGGGGCGCGACCCGCTCCGCGGGAGACGGGTCCGCGACGGCGAGGGGATGGATGAGGACCCCGCCCTGTGACCACCGCCGCCATCCTCCTCGCCGCCGGCTCCTCCGCGCGCATGGGCGAGCTCGATAAGCTGTGGGTCCCCCTCGACGGGCAGCCGCTCGTCGCACACGCGCTGCGCATGCTCGGCGCGCTCCCCGGCGTCGACGTGCTCGCCGTCGCCGCGCCCGCCGCCCGCCGCCCGCAGCTCGCCGCGCTCGCTCGCGACCTGCCGTGCGCCACACGCATCGT
>VGPB01000050.1 GCA_016875695.1 Chloroflexota bacterium
TGATCGCGCCGACCACCTGCGGTTCGTCTCCCGTGCGCTCGCAGACGGCGAGGGTCTGCGCCTCTGCCTGTGGGCTCAGCTGGCGGTGATGGACGTGTGGCGTCGATGGGCGGTCGTGCAGGCCGGCGCAGCCTGCTTCGCGGTGGCGAGCGCGCCAACGGTACGTGGTGGCACGGCTCGCCCCGACCTGCCCGCGTGACTCTGCGGTCGATGCGCCGGTCAGCATCGCCTCTACCGCGCGGCACCGGGCCTCGTACGAATAGCGCATGCGCCGGGGCGGGGTAGCATCACTCATCGGAACCTCCTTCGGAACTCGGAGCTTTCGCAACCCCAAGTCTCGTCGGAGGTCCCCCTGCAGTCAGCCGTCTCGCTGGTATGTAGTCAGTACAACTAGCGCGGCCGGCTCGCCCCGTCCGGCGCGGCGACCGTAGACTCCGGCAATGATCAATGAGCGGGGCGAGCGCCGCGAAGCCCCGCGGCGTCGGGCATAGGGATGGACTGGGGAACCGGCCTCGGTGTGGCTGGGCTCGTTGTCGGAGTCATTGATGTTATCGCGACGGTCGTCGGCCTGAAGCTGGCCTACAATCAGATCAAGCTCACGCGACAACAACTCGAGAAGGCAGTCAGTGCGTCGGAAGCTGACCGCCTCGCAAGGAACGAGACTGTGAGCCGCCTCTCGCAGCTTGCGGCTACCGGGGACGCTTTAGCAGTGGCACCCGTCGTAAACGAAATCGTGCTCTTGCTCGAAGGCCAACGCAACGAGATCGCGCGACTACGACTCGATGCGCTCCGCCTTCGCTTGGTCGACCTTCGGGATGGAATGCTGGTCACACGCGTCTCCGACGACGACTTTCACGAGCTCAGTGAGCACATTCTGTTGTCGGGGAACTTGCGTCGACTTTGAGCGATTTGCTCGCGGGCGGAACTGCGCCGCTGGCGTTGACGCTTGCGAGGGGGCGGCTTATGGCTATGGCGGAATTCCACCACTCGCTTCGTAACGCAGCTGTATTGAGAATGGGATCCGGAAATGCCAATCCCTGAGCAGTTCGAGGAAATCATTGCCGAGCTTGAGAGGATCACGCTCGAGGGCGATGCGTCCTGGCGGCCAGGTCCAGGCCGAGACACGTTCCTGCTCTCCGCTCCGAGTGTCGGCATTTCAGTCCAGAAGTACCTCGCGAATGGGTCGCCATACTCGGTGAGCCTCTACAACAGGAATGGCACACTTATTGATTCTTTCCACTTAACGTCGGACTACTACATGGCCCTCCCCGATGGCCGTGTGGGCAAGGATCCCGATTACGAGCGGATCGCCGACCTCTGGTCGCGCGCTCGGCGAATCGCGCTGGACGTGGAGGGCGTCTTTGGCGCCGCGCTGGAGGCCTTTCGCGGGATCGGGAGCCGGGAGCCGGCCTAACCGTGACTACCACCCCCATCACCGACACCATCACCACGCTCGCCGCTGAGGCGCGCGCCGCGCTCGACGCGGCCGCGGACGAGGCGGCGCTTGAGGCGTGGCGGGTGGGCGTGCTTGGGCGCGGGGGGTCGCTGACGGCGGTGCTGCGCTCGCTCGCGGGGCTAGAGCCGGAGACGCGGCGGGCCGTGGGGGCGGCGGCCAACCGGCTGCGCGACGAGCTGGAGGCGGCGCTCGCGGCGCGGCGCGAGGCGCTGGGGGCGCAGGCGCTCGCGGCGCAGGTGGCCGCGGGGGCGCTCGACGTGACGCTGCCGGGGCGGCCGCTGCGCCGTGGCGGGCTGCACCCGGTGACGCAGACGCTGCGCGTGATCCTCGACGCGTTCACGCGCATGGGCTTCGACACGGTCGAGGGGCCTGAGGTGGAGCTGGACGAGTACAACTTCGAGCGGCTGCGCATCCCGGCGGACCATCCCGCGCGGGACATGTGGGACACCTTCTGGCTGAGTTCTCTCGGCGCGGCTCCGGACCGCAGCGCGGGGTCGGGCGCCGCGGCTCGAGATCGCGACGCGGGCGCGCTGCTGCTGCGCACGCACACGTCGCCGATGCAGGTGCGCTACATGGAGCAGCACGCGCCGCCGATCCGCATCGCGGTGCCGGGGCGCTGCTACCGCTACGAGGCGACGGACGCCACGCACGAGTGGATGCTCACGCAGGTCGAGTTGCTGGTCGTCGACGAGGGCGTGTCGATGGCGGACCTCAAGGGCACGCTGCAGGAGTTCGCGCGGCAGATCTTCGGGGCGCAGACGCGGGTGCTGCTGCGCAACTCGTACTTCCCGTTCGTGGAGCCGGGCGTGGAGCTGGCGGTATCGTGCTTCGCGTGCCCGGGCGACGACCCCGCCTGCGTGGTGTGCCGGGGGTCGGGGTGGCTCGAGATCATGGGTGCTGGCATGGTGCACCCGGAGATCCTCGCGGCGGCGGGCTACGACGCCGAGCGCGTGACAGGCTTCGCCGCGGGGATGGGGGTGGAGCGCATCGCGATGCTGCGTCACGGCATCGACGACATCCGCAACTTCTACGCGAACGACCTCCGGTTCCTGCGCCAGTTCTGAGCGCCGGGTAGCAAGGGAGCACCGCGGTGGGCGCTACCGATCCGGTGAAGTACATCCCGTCGACAGGGCTCGTGCCGGGCGAGTCGACACCGGGCATGGTGCGCGAGCAGGCGATCGCGAGCGGTGGGCTGTGGGCAGGTGTGGCGCACACCGAGCCGGGCATGACTACCGCTTGGCACCACCACGGCGCGCACGAGACCTCGATCTACATCGCGTCCGGCAGCCTGCGCATGGAGTCCGGCCCCGGCGGCGCGGAGGTCATCGACGCGGCGATCGGTGACTTCCTCTACGTCGCGCCGGGCGCCGTGCACCGCGAAAGCAATCCCGGCGGCGAGGCGAGTCTGATCGTCGTTGTGCGCGCCGGCACCGGGCCGACGACCGTGAACGTCGAGGGGCCCGCGTAGCGCCGCCGCGCGCAGCGCCCGGCGCGGTCCGAAGCCGCGCCGCCAGGACCTCCAGCGGTTAGAGTGGCGGACCATGCTTGTCTCGCTCAACTGGTTGCGCGACTACGTCGAGCTGCCCGCGGACCTCGACGTCGAGGCGCTCGCGGAGCGGCTGACGATGGCCTCGGCGGAGGTCGAGGGCATCCGGCGCGTGGGTGACTGGGACCGCGCGCTGGTCACCGTCGGGCGTGTGCTGGCGGTCGAGGCGCACCCGCAGGCCGACCGGCTGCGCCTGGTGACGGTCGACTACGGCGGCGACGCGCCGCAGCAGGTGGTGTGCGGCGCGCCGAACGTGGCGACCGGGCAGCGCATCGCGTTCGCGCGCGAGGGCGCGCGGCTGTTCGACGGGCACTCGGGCGCGGCGACGGTGCTCAAGCGCTCGCGCATCCGCGGCGTGGAGTCGGCGGGCATGGTGCTGTCGGAACGCGAGCTCGGGCTGTCCGACGCGCACGAGGGCATCGTCGTGCTGCCGGCGGATGCGCCGGTCGGGGCGCCGCTTGCCGACGTGCTCGGCGACGTGATCCTCGACGTGCATACGTGGCCCAACCGGGCCGACACGATGAGCATGCTCGGCATCGCGCGCGAACTCGGGGCGCTGCTCGGCACGGGCGTGCGCGCGCCGGAGCCGCGCTACGCCGAGGCGCGCGAGGCCGCGACGGATGCGGTGCGCGTGCGCATCGAGGCGCCCGAGCTGTGCCAGCGCTACGTGGCGGCCGTCATCGAGGGTGTGCGCGTGGGGCCGTCGCCAGAATGGCTCGCCGCGCGGCTGCGCGCGGCGGGGGTCCGGCCGATCGCGAACGTTGTCGACGTGACCAACTACGTGCTGATGGAGCTCGGGCAGCCGCTGCACGCGTTCGACCTCGACCTGGTTGAGGGAGGGGCGCTGCGCGCCGACGTCGAGGTGCGCGCGGCGCGCCCCGGCGAGCGGCTGCGCACGCTCGACGGCGTGGACCGCGAGCTGACGACCGACACGCTGGTCATCGCGGACGCGTCGGGGCCGATCGCGCTCGCCGGGGTGATGGGCGGCGCGGCGACCGAGGTGACCGAGCGCACGATGCGCGTGCTGCTGGAGTCGGCGCGGTTCGAGCCGGCGAGCATCCGCCGCACGTCGCAGCGCCTGCACCTGCGCAGCGAGGCGTCGGCGCGCTTCGAGCGGGGGCTGGCGCCGGCGCTGGCGCCGTACGCGGCGCGGCGCGCGGTGCAGCTGCTCGTCGAGGTGTGCGGTGGCACCGCGCGCGCCGGCATCGTCGACGAGTATCCGGCGCCGCAGGCGGCGCGCGAGGTCGCGCTGACGCGCGCGCGGCTCAACACGCTGCTCGGCTTCGCGGTGCCGGATGCGGAGGTCGAGCGCGGGCTGCGCGCGCTGGGCTTCGAGGTGCGCGCGGAGCTCGATGCGGCGCGCGGCGCGACGTTCGTCGTGCGGCCGCCGTGGTGGCGCGCCGACATCGCGATCCCGGACGACGTGGCGGAAGAGGTGCTGCGCCTCGTGGGCTACGATCGGCTGCCGGCGTCGCTGCTTCGCGGGGCGCTGCCTGCGCACGAGCGCGACGCGCTGCGGGAGCTGCGCGAGCGGCTGCGCGACGCGCTGGCGGCGGCTGGCCTGCGCGAGGTGATCACGTACTCGCTGACCACGGACGCGGCGCTGCGCCACGTCGTGCACGGCGCTGCGCTCGACGAGGCGCCCCCGCTGCGCGTGCAGCACCCGCTGTCCTCGGAGCAGGAGCTGCTGCGCACGACGCTGCGCCATTCGCTGCTGGAGGCGGTCGCGCGCAACGTGCGCGCGGGCGCCTCCGAGATCGCGCTGTTCGAGGCGGCGCGCGTGTACCTGCCGCGCCCGGGCGAGGGCGCCGGCGGTCCGCTGCCGGACGAGCGCGAGCAGGTCTGCGGCGCGCTCGCCGGCGCGGCCGCGGACCGCTGGGGCGGCTCCGAGCGCGCGCTCGACTTCTTCGACGCGAAGGGCGCGCTCGAGACGGCCGCCGCGACGCTCGGCGTGACACTCGAGTTCGCGGCGCCGGAGGCAGACGACCCGACGGCGTTCGGGCTGCTGCCGGGCCGGGTCGCGCGCGTGAGCCTCGAGGGCGTGCCGGTCGGGGTGCTCGGCGAGGTGCATCCGCACACGCTCGCGGCGTTCGATCTCGTGCAACCGGTGCAGCTGTTCGAGCTCGACGTGGCGACGCTGCTCGCGCAGCTGCCGCCGGCGCGGTCCGCGATCAGCCCGCCACGCTTCCCGGCGGTCGAGCAGGACCTGGCGTTGGTCGTCGACGAGGCTGTCACGGCCGGCGCGCTGCTGGCGGTGCTGCGCGCCTCGCGGCTCGTGGAGGCGGCTCGGGTGTTCGACGTGTACCGCGGCGAGCAGCTCGCCGCGGGCAAGAAGTCGGTGGCGGTGTCAATCCGCTACCGCGCGGCAGACCGTACGCTGACGACGGAGGAAGCGAATCGCGAGCAGGCGCGGCTCGTCGCGCGGCTCGCGCGGGAGCTCGGCGCGACGCTGCGGGGGTAGGGACTCAAGAGCTCACACGTCCTCAACGAGTAGCTATCCGGTGTCGCCTTCCGATTCGTCCGCGTGTTTCCAACATACGCGAGTGGCTACCTTCCCCCTCGATACAGCAGGTATGTTAACGGCCTCCGATGGAACCCAATCCTCGAGAGCTTGAGTAACGCTGACGGTTTCGCTTGGCGCGAGTACCTCAAGGTGTGCTGTGCGGAAGGACGATTCGCCCTGACGGATGGATATCGTGACCTTGCGCGCCATCCCCGGGCCGAAGTTCCGGACCTGGAGGCCCGGGGGTCCCGTCGGAGCTGCCGCCCGGCTCTTGCAGCGAAGCGGACGGACTTCTGTGCGCTCACCTCTCGCGCGGAGGTCGGTCGCTGCAACGGCCTCGGCTTGCTGCAACTCTAATGACGCGTGCGCAGCGTTGCCGGAGCGCTTGGCTTCTGCGACTGCGTGTTCGGAGATGACGTTCGACGCGGCGGCGAGCCGGTTCGCTGGCTTCGCCTCGCGGTGAAAGCCATAAATCAGAATAAGCGCCACGATCGAAGCGATGACGGCCGCGGCGGCGATGGCTTCAGCCAGCGTCGGACCCTCGCTACGCTAGGGCGGCCCTTGCCTGCTCGGCGACGCGGGCGAAGGCGGCGGGCTCGCGCACGGCGAGGTCGGCGAGCGCCTTGCGGTCGAGGTCGATGCCGGCACGCGCGAGACCGCTGATCAGGCGGCTGTAGCTTAGGCCGTTGAGCCGTGCGGCAGCGTTGATGCGCACGATCCACAGCCGCCGGAAGTCGCCCTTGCGGTCGCGGCGGTGCTCGGTGGCGTAGCGCAGCGCGTGCATGACGGACTCGTGCGCCACCTTGTAGTTCGTGTGGCGCTTGCCGCGGTGGCCCTTGGCGTGCTCCAGGATGGCCTTGTGGCGCTGGTGCGCGCTGACGCGGCTGCGAACGCGGGCCATGGCTGCAGTCCTTTCGCGGTCGCGAGCGCTGGAGGGGAACTAGGCGTACGGGAGCAGGCGGCTGATTCGGCGCGTGTGCGTTGCGTGCACGGGCTCCATGCCGCCGAGCGCGAAGCGCTTCTCCGCGCGCTTCTTCATGCGCTTGTTGTTGCGGTGGTGCGACATCATCAGGAAGCGACCGGTGCCGGTCACCTTGACGCGCTTGGCGGCGCCCTTGTGCGTCTTCATCTTCGGCACTAGCTGCCTCCCGTGGCCGAGTCGACCGCGCTTGCCGCGGCGACCGGCTGCGGAGCCGCCTCGGCGGGCGCGGTCACCGCCGGCGGGCGCTCGCGCTTCACGCCGGGCGTGACGATCACGGAGAGCATGCGGCCCTCGAGGGCCGGCGCGCGATCGACGGTCGACACGTCGCGGATCTTCGCGACGAACTTGTCGAGCACTTCGCGGCCCACTTCCGGGTGCGTGATCTCGCGCGCGCGGAACATCACGGAGACCTTGACCTTGTCGCCCTCCGCGAGCAGCTTGCGGGCGGTGCGCGCCTTGAAGTCGAGGTCGTGCTCGTCGATCTTCACGCGCATGCGCACCTCGCGCAACTCGGAGTGCTTGATGCCCTTGCGCGATTCCTTATCGCGCTTGGATTGCTCGTACTTGTACTTGCCGTAGTCCATGATGCGGCAGACCGGAGGGTTTGCCGTGGGCGCCACCTCGACGAGGTCGAGGCCGACCTCCTCGGCCAGGCGCAGCGCCTCCGAGTGGGGGATGATGCCCAGCTGCTCCTCGTTGCGGATCACACGCAGCTGCGGTGCGAGGATCCGCTCGTTGATGCGAAGTTCTTTGGCGATAGCCCCCTCCAGCGAACACGTCACCGGGCGCCGCTTCCTGCGGTGTCCGGACTATCGATTCTAGCAGGGAGGGCAAGACTCGCCCACCCACCCGTGTGTGCGGGGCTTCGCCCCGCTACCCGTTTCTCGGCAATAGTACTGGCGCGCTCTGCTCACGAGCCGCAAGAGGCGCGCCGCGGCCCCGCCTGAGATCGCGCCGCGATTGAAGCCGCTAGCCGGCGTCCGGCTCGTACTCCAGCACCAGCGCGCCCTGCTCGACGCGGCCGCCGGCCTGACAGTGGGTGGCCGTGACCGTGCCCGCCACGGGCGCCTGCAGTTCGTTCTGCATCTTCATCGCCTCGATCACGAGCAGCGCCTGGCCGGCCTCGACGTGGTCGCCAACGGCGACGCGCACCTCGATCACGACGCCGGCGAGCGGCGCGGTCACCTCGCCGGGGCGGTCCTTCCCGCCGAGCCCGGCGCGCGCGCGGCCGCCCGCCGCGGCGGGGCCCACGAGGAAGCGGCGGCCCTCGACGATGACCTCGAAGCCGTTGCCGCGGCGGCTCACGTAGGCGCGGCGCGGCCGCCCCTCGATCAGCAGCGTGAAGACCCCAGGGACCGCGCCGGCCGCGTCCAGCCCGAGTGGCTCGCCGTCGTCGATTGCGACGGTGCCCGCGGCGTCGTCGAAGACGACACTGTGCTCCTCGCCGGTGATTACGAGCCGGTGCCGCGTCGCCACCCGCGCCCTCCTCCGGCGCCGGCGCGCTGCTCCAACGCGCGCAGGCGGTTCGTGCGCACCCACTCGTTGGTGCTCGCGGCGGGGGTGGCGCCGTTTGCGGCCGCGCTCGTCATCGAGGCGGCGAGCGCGGCGGCGATGAGCGCGGTCTCGGCGCGCGGGTCGCCGGCGCCCGCGTCCGGCATCGCGAACTCGCGCTCGAGCCAGCCGGTATCGACGGCGCCCGAGACGTAGTCGGGGTGGTCGAGCAGCGCGAGGTGGAACGGGATGTTCGTCTCGACGCCCGCGATCACGAGGTCGAGCAGCGCCCGGCGCATGCGCCGCAGCGCGAGCTCCCGCGTCTCCGCCCAGACGATGAGCTTGCCGAGCAGCGAGTCGTAGAAGACGGGTACGTCGAGGCCGTCGCAGAGCATCGTGTCGAAGCGGGTGCCGGGGCCGAGCGGAGCCTCGACCTGCGTGACCAGGCCGACGCTGGGCATGAAGTTCTGGTACGGGTCCTCGCCGTTGATGCGCGCCTCGATCGCCCAGCCGTACGGCTCGAGCGGGCGTGTGTGCGGCGGCAGCGGCTCGCCCGCCGCGACCAGCAGCTGCTGGCGCACGAGGTCGACGCCGTAGACGAGCTCGGTGACGGGGTGCTCGACCTGCAGGCGCGCGTTCACCTCCAGGAAGTAGAACTCGCCGCGGTCGTCGAGCAGGAACTCGACGGTGCCGGCGTTGCGGTAGCCGCAGCTGCGGGCGGCGGCGATGGCGGCGTCGCACATGCGCCGACGCAGCGCGGCGTCGACGGCGACGGACGGGGCCTCCTCGGTGAGCTTCTGGTGGCGGCGCTGGACAGAGCACTCGCGCTCGCCGTAGGCGCGCACCTCGCCGTGCGCGTCGGCCATGATCTGCACCTCGACGTGGCGCGAGCGCTGGATGTAGCGCTCGAGGAAGATCGTGGCGTCGCCGAAGGAGCTGGCGGCCTCGGCGCCGGAGGCGCGCATCGCGGCCTCGAGGTCGTCGAGGCGCTCGACGACGCGGATGCCGCGCCCGCCACCGCCGGCGGCGGCCTTGACGAGCAGCGGGAAGCCGATGCGCTCGGCCTCGGCGCGGGCGCGCGCGAGGTCGCTGGGGTCGATGTCGTTCGCGCCGGGGACGACGGGCACGCCGGCCTGCTCCATGAGCTTGCGCGCGGAGACTTTATCGCCGAGCGCGCGCATGGCGGCGGCGGGCGGGCCGATGAACGCGATGCCGGCCGTCTCGCACGCGTCGGCGAAGCGCGGGTTCTCGGAGAGGAAGCCGTAGCCGGGGTGGATCGCCTCCGCGCCCGTGCGGCGGGCGGCGTCGATGATCTTGTCGATGACGAGGTAGGACTCGCTGGAGGGGCCGGGCCCGATGGGCACGGCGAGGTCGGCGTCGCGCACGTGCAGTTGGTGGCGGTCGGGCTCAGAGTAGACGGCGACGGTCTCGATGCCCAGCTCGCGGCAGGTGCGCTGGACGCGCAGCGCGATTTCGCCGCGGTTGGCGAGCAGGATGCGCTTGAACAACGGAGGTCTCCCGTCGGGGGGGGGGTCGGGGGCTGGCGCCTAGACTCGCACGCCCGCGCGGGGTGCGGCAAGGCGCGGGGGTGCACTCGCGAGCGCCCGGGGCGTGCCGACGAGGTCACACTCGCGGGCTTGGCGCCCTGCGTATGGTTGCAAACGTTATAGAAGCGTGGACAGGCGAGGCGGCACCGCGCGTCACTGACAGCTCCTGCCAGCGGCTCATGGGGGGAAGCATGTTCCTCACGCGGGGCACGTTCCGTGCGCTGCCGGGCAAGGGGCCCGAACTCTGGAAGCTCATCGAGGCGGAGACCAAGGTGCGGTAGGCGCGGGGGTCGCCTCCTCAGTTCACAGCGCGATGACTGGCGAACTCGTCGTTTACCACATGGTCCCGCGCTTCGCCGACCTCGAGGCGTACGAGCGCTACCTCGACGGTGCACTGCTCGCCGGCACCCAGTCGAGTCAGTTCGGGATCGACGCCGGGCCGCTGCTGGTCGCGCCGATTAGCTCGTCGCTGAACGAGCTGCTATTCGGGGGAACGATGCCCCCGACCGCGAAGTTCATCGTTCGCGTTGTAGCTCGCCCGCAGCCCGGCACGGCGCCCGAGGCGCGGAGCCTCGTCTTGCAGCTCGCCGAGGCGCAGGCGAATCGTGGGCTTGCGGTCTCGGTCGTGGTGCAACGCGCCGGACCGGAGCCGTTCTCCACGTTCGTCACCAACCGCACGCATGCGAGCCTCGCCGAGGTCGAGCAGACTTGGCAGGAGTCGCCCACCGACGACAAGATCCCGGGCCTCGTCGTCGCGCTCGGGGGTGTGCTCGACGGTCCGTCGACGGTCGAGCTCCTGCGCGTCGTGATCCCGTACGCGGGCTAGCGCTTAGCGCTGCGGCGAATTGTGTTCCTGAACGGAGGCGATCGTGTTCATTCACACCGCGAACTTCTATCCGACTGTGGGTAAGGTGGGCGACCTCCGAGCCATCCTCGAGGAGCAGGTGCGCGATCGCCAGCAGCGTGGGTATCGCACATCGGCGAGCAGCACCATGTACGGCCCCGACTACCCGGCGGTCCACCTCAGCTGGCTTGTGGACGACCTTGCCGCGATTGAAAAGGGACGCGCGGAGTTACGCGAGACGACGGTCGAGTACGCGTGCTGTGCGTCCGCCTACGTACGGGCTCTGACGATGTTGGGGCTCTGGGAAGTGCTGGTGCGCATGACGCCGACGGACGCGCCGGTGCGCTTCGGCTGGCGAAACGCGCGGAGTTGGACCGGGGGCAGGGCATCCGCGTTGCGCTGCTCGTGCAGGTCGCCGGCCCCGCAGCCGGCAGTTTTGTCGTGCACCGCCGGCACGCGAGTCTCGCGGAGGTTCAGCAGGTCCGAGCGAGTTTGCAGGCGGATCCCTCGTACGCTGCGAGGCTGAGTCCCCTGCTGGCGACTCCGGTCGCCAGCCGCATCTGGGAGGCGCTGGTGCCGTTCCCCAGCTGAGTGGAGGGTCCGGCGCGCCGCGTATGATCGGGCGGTGAACGTCCGGCACGTGCTGCTCGTCGTGCTCGGGGCTCTATTCGGGGGCGCGGTCGTGGCGGCGGCGGCGCTGATCGCGGGGGGCGGCGAGGCGGACGCGCCGGGGGCGCCAGACGGCGCGGCCTCGGCGATCGCGACGGCCACGGCG
>VGPB01000051.1 GCA_016875695.1 Chloroflexota bacterium
TCGCGAACCGCGCGCGGCGTGCGGGTCCGCTCGCCATCCCGGAGGACCGCACGCTCGCGGCGCCGTCGGTGGGCCGGCTGATCGCGGCCAGCGGCGCGCGTGTGATCGCGCGCTCGGCCGAGGGCGACGGCGCGCTGTGCGAGCACATCGTGATCGGCGCGATCTCGCACGACTCGGACGTGCCGTACTTCGACCGCTTCCCGCGCAAGGCGGTGGTCACGCGCGCCGAGCGGGTGGACATCGCGCTCGCGGCGCTGCGCACCGACACGGCTTGCCTGATCCTGGCGGGCGACGTAGACCCAAGCCCGTACCTGCTCGACCGCGTCGCGGCCGGTCGCGACACGACGCTGCTCGTGGCGCCCGAGGGGACCGTCGAGACGGTGCGCGACATCGAAGGCTGCTTCGGCGGTGAGCCGTTCGCGGGCGAGGTGAAGGCGGAGCGCGCAGGCGCGCTGATGGCGGCCGCGCTCGACGACGCCTCGCTCGCGGCGCTGCTGTAGGGCTTGCGTCGCGGCTGCGGACCGCGGTGCGGTTGGGCGTGGCGTCGCGGCGAGCAGTGCGCCACCCGGCGGGCGGCGCGCTGCTCGCCGCGGTGGGCATACGCAGTGACTGCGAGCGTTAGCGGTCGAGCTCGAGCGGCGCGAGCGAGCGGAGCAGCCGCTTGACCCCGGCGCCCTCGAAGGCCACGGCGACCTCCTGGTCGTCGCCGCGCACGGTGCACGAGACGACGACGCCGGGCCCGAACACGGCGTGCCGCACGCGGTCGCCGGCCGCGAGCGGGGGGAGGTCGGCGGTGGCCGGCGCCTCGCGCGCGGCGAGCGCGGCGCGCCGCTCGCGCGGGCTGAGTGTGCTGCCGGCGCGCGCACTGGGCGCGGCGCTCGCGCGGTCCGCAGCGGGCACGTCGGCGAGGAAGCGCGAGCCGATCGCGTTGCGATACGCGCCGTTGTGTAGGCGGCGCAGCGCGTGCGTGAGGTACAGGCGCTCCCGCGCGCGGGTCATGCCGACGTAGCAGAGGCGGCGCTCCTCTTCCATCTGCGCGGGGTCGTCAATCGAGCGGAGATGGGGGAGCAGGCCCTCCTCCATGCCCGGCATGAACACGACGGCGTACTCCAGGCCCTTCGCTGCGTGCAGCGTGGTCAAGGTTATGGCGTCCGGCACACCCGCCGCGGGGTCGTCGACGTCGGCGACCAGCGCGACCTCTTCGAGGAACGCGGCGAGCGACTGTTCCTCTTGCAGGTCTTCGTATTGCGCGGCCACCGTGCGCAGCTCCTGCACGTTCTCCCAGCGCGTGTCGGCGCTCTCGGGGTCGGAGCGTTGCAGGTGCGCGCGATAGTCGGTCTCGCGCACCACCGCGTCCAGCAGTTCGCCGACGTTGAGCGCGGTCGTGCGCGCGGCGAAGCCGTCGATGAGCGCGACGAACGCGGCGAGCGCGGCGCGGATGTCGCCGCGCAGCTGCGGCAGGGCGGGGTCGCGGTCGCCGCGCGCGACGCGGGCGGCGACCGCGAGCGACCCGATGCCGAGCGCGTCGGCGGCACGTCCGACGTCGGTGAGCGTCTTCTGGCCGATGCCGCGCGCCGGCACGTTGGCGACGCGCGCGAAGGCGATGGCGTCCGCGGCGTTGTGCACGAGGCGCAGGTAGGCAAGCAGGTCGCGCACTTCGTGCCGCTCATAGAAGCGCGTGCCGCCGACGATGCGGTAGCGGATGCCGTGCTCGACGCAGGCCTCCTCGACGGCGCGGGACTGCGCGTTGGTGCGGTACATCACGGCGATGTCGGCGGAGCGGCGATCGTCCTCGCGCATGAGGCGGCGGACCTCGGCGGCGATGAAGAGCGCCTCTTCCTCGCCGTCGTAGAGCTCTTGGACCACCACGGGCGCGCCCTCGGGGTTCTCGGTCCACAGCTCGCGCTGCGGGCGGCCCTCGGCGCGCGCGATCACGGCGTGGGCCGCGCGCAGGATGTGGCCGGTGGAGCGGTAGTTCTGCTCCAGCAGCACGACCTGCGCGCCCGGGAAGTCACGCTCGAAGTGCTGCAGGTTGCGCACGTCGGCGGCGCGCCATGAATAGATGGACTGGTCGGGGTCGCCCACCGCCGTGATGTTGCCGTGCACCGAGGCGAACGCGCGCGCGAGCTCGTACTGCACGAGGTTGGTGTCCTGGAACTCGTCGATGAGCACGCGCAGGTAGCGGCCCGCGTAGCGCGCGAGCGTCTCCGGCGACTGCTCGAAGAGGTCGAGCGTGCGACCGAGCAGGTCGTCGAAGTCGACGGCGCCGCTGCGGGCCAGCGCGGCCTCGTAGCGCTCGAAGGTGCGCCCCACGATCTCCTCGAAGTAGGAGCCCGCGCGCGCGAGCACTGCGGCGGGGGCGCGCCGCTCGTTTTTCGCGGCGGAGATCGCGGAGAGCAGCGCGCGGGGCGCGAAGTGGCGCGGGTCCAGCGCGAGCTCGGAGGCGATGCCGCGCACGAGGGCGAGCTGGTCGGCGGTGTCGTAGATCGCGAACTCGCGGGCGAGGCCGACCGGCTGTCCGTCGCGGCGCAGGATGCGCGCGCAGACCGAGTGGAACGTGCCCATGGAGAGCTCACGCGCCTGTTCGCCGAGCAGTAGCTCGACGCGCTCGCGCATCTCGGCGGCGGCCTTGTTGGTGAAGGTGACCGCGAGGATGCGCCAGGGGGCCACGGCGCGCGCCTCGACGAGGTGGGCGATGCGATGCGCGATGACGCGCGTCTTGCCTGAGCCGGGACCGGCGAGGATGAGCAGCGCGCCGCCGGGCATCTCCACCGCGTGGCGCTGGGCGGCGTTGAGCACGTCCTGCGAAGTCGTCATGCGCCATCCAGGGAAGTGGCCACGAGGGGCGCAGGCACCGTGCGCGAGCGGGGAGCGGAGCTGTGCGCGCCGGCGCACGCGAGGGCGCCGGAGGCATGGTACGCTGTAACCTCGGCAGCGGGAACGGAGCGGCGTGTGGCCATGCTGATCGGCTGGCCTGGCGGCGAGTGGCAGGCCACCGCACGGCTGGCGGGCACGGTCGTCTTCGCGTACCTCGCGTTGCTGTGGCTGACGACGATCCTCTGGGCGTACCGCGACATGCGTGCGCGCACGAACGACCCGGTCTCGATCGCCGTGGGGGTCACCCTGGTGACGGTGTTCCCGCTCTTCGGCGTCGCGTTGTACCTGCTGACGCGGCCGCGCGAGACGCTGACCGACGCGCACGCGCGCGAGCTCGAGGACGCGGCGATGCGCGTCGAGCTGCGCGGCGCGGAGGCGTGCCCGAGCTGCCGCCGCGCCGTGCTGAGCGAGTACGTGTTCTGCCCCCATTGCCCCACGCGCCTGCGCGAGCCGTGCGCCAACTGCCCGCAGCCGCTGGCCGCCGACTGGCGGAATTGCCCGCGCTGCGGCGCCTCGCGCCCGCCGCGCGAGCCGTGCGATGAGCGCCGGCAGCCGGACAGTGCGCGGGCCGCGCGCCGCGAGGCCTCCGAACGGGGGAAGCGCGCGGACCGCGCCGACGGGGCGACGCGCGTCGCAGCGCAGCGCGGCGGCGCGCGGCCAGCGGTCGCCCCCGAGCCAGACTCGGAGCGCTAGGCTCGAACGCTCGGCCCGAGCAGTCGGCGCCCGGCACTCATGGCACCAGTCGCGGCCCACAGTCGCGGCCTGTAGTCGTCGCATAGCAGAGGAGCCAGCTCGCGCCGGCTCCTCTGTACTGTCGCCGTGCGAGCGGGACTAGGCGAGCGCGCGTTCCAGCAGCGCGACGAACTCCTTGAGCGTGGCGTGTCGCCACGCCGGCGCGGCGTCCCAAGTCGCGGCGCGGTAGCGGTCCATCACGGCCTGGCGCTCCGGGCCGTCCTCCTTCGGCGCCTCCTCGAGGATCTTGCGCAGGGGCACCATCTCCTCGTTCGCAAGCATCGGTCGCTCGATGAAGTGGCCGAGGTAGCGGTGGTCGCGGTCGTAGAAGACGACGGTGGGGATGGACTCGAACTCCCCCTGGTTGAGGAACTCGGCCATGATGTCCTTGTTCTGGTCGCGCATGAAGTAGCGCATCTCCATGCCGCTCTGCTTGGCGACCTTTGCCGCGACGGGGAGGCCGCGCCAGACGTCCGGGCACCAGTCCTCGCCGATCACGAAGGCGTGGACGCCGTGCCGCTCGACGAGCGCCTTGAGCTTCGCGATGTCGGCGGGGTCGGGCGTGTACTCGTCGTAGTGGCGCTGGAACTCGTACTTGCGCTGGCCGATCGCGTCCATCCACTCGGCGAACGAGCCGAGACCGGTCTTGTAGCGCTCCGGCGTGACGACTGAGGTGCCGCTAGTCATAGCCTGTCCTCTCACTGGCACGCTGCCCGATACCCTGCTCCGGTTCGGTGCCCGTAGTCTACCACGCGGCCGCTGGGCGGCCGTGTCAGCAGCGGCGGGTCCGCCGAGGCGGGCCGTATACTCCTGCGGTGCTAGCCGTGCGCTCGGCTGCGTCTGCGCTGTTCGTCGTGGCGGCGATGCTGTTCCTGGTGCTTTCGAACGTGCGCATCGTGGCGCTCGAGCCGCGGGTCTACGGGTACTCGTTCTCGACGTACGACGCGCCCGGCGTCACCGGCATCGACCGCGCGCAGCTGGACCTGGCGGCGCGCGACATCGTGCGCTACTTCCGCGACGATCGGGACCTGCTGACGACGCGGGTGGAGGTGGACGGCGAGGAGCAGGCGCTGTTCACGCCGAAGGAAGCGCTGCACATGCGCGACGTCAAGGCGCTGTTCGACCGGGTGTTCCGGGTGCACGAGCTGGCGTTCGCGTACGTGGTGGCGTACGTGGGGGCGGTATTCGTGTGGGCGCGCGAGCGGCCGCTGACCCAGCTCGCGCGGCTGTGCATGTGGGCGGGCGCGCTCACAGTCGGCGTGCTTGCTGCCGGCGCCACGGCGACGCTCGTGGGCTTCGACGCGCTGTTCCGGCAGTTCCACCTGTTGTCGTTCGCGAACGACTTCTGGGAATTGGACCCGGCGCGCGACCACCTGGTGCAGATGTTCCCGCGCGACTTTTGGTTCAACGTGACGCTAGGCGTGGGGGTGGCGGCGATGCTCGAGGGTGCGCTGCTGATGCTGCTCGGCGTGTCGCTGCGGCTGTGGCTGCAGCGCGGCGCGCGTGAGCGCCAGCGCGCGGTGCGCCGCGACCCGCTCGGCGGCGAGGTCGACGCAGGCCTCGAGTCGACGTGAGCGAGGCGGGCTACGCCGACGCGAACGGGCTGCGTACGTACTGGGAGACTCACGGCCACGGCGAGCCGGTGTTGCTGCTGCACGGCGGTTTCGAGCACGCCGGCGCGCTGCCGCATCTGACGGCGGCGCTCGCCGCGCGCTACCGCGTGATCGAGCCGGAGCGTCGCGCGCACGGCCGCACGCCGGACCCCGGCGGCGACCTGCACTACGAGGCGATGACGGAGGACACGCTGGCGTTCGTGAATGCGCTCGGGTTGGCGCGGCCGCGGGTCGTGGGGTTCTCGGACGGCGCGATCGTGGCGCTGCTGCTCGTGCTCAGGCGGCCGGACCGCTGCGGGCGGCTGGTGCTGGTCGGCGCGAACTATGACGGGAGCGGCCTGCGGCTCGGGTTCTTGCGGCTGGTCACGGAGACGCCGCTGGAGCACGTGTTCCCGGAGCTGGCGGCGGCGCACCGCCCGCTCTCGCCGGACTGCCCGCAGCACTACCGCCACGTGTTCGAGCGGGTGCGCCGGTTGTTGGGGGGAGGAGCCGCACATCCAGCCCGCCGAGCTGGCGCGCGTCGTCTCGCCGACGCTCGTGCTGGCGGGCGACAGCGACGCGGTGACGGTGGAGCACACGGCCGCGCTCTTCCGCGCGCTGCGCGACGCGCGGCTGTGCATCGTGCCGGAGGGCTCGCACGGCGTGCTGACGGAGCAGCCAGAGCTGTGCGCAGCGGTGATCGCGGAGTTCCTGGCGGGGGGGGGTGAGCGGTGAAGAATTGACGCCTTACGGAGCGGCGGGCGGTGCGTCAGGCCGCGCGCGGATACCCTCTATTTCGTGTTGCTGCCGCTTGTAGTCTCGGCGCCATTGCACGCCGAAATACACTGCTAGCACGCTGCTGCCAAGGAAGGTAACGAAGAAGAGGGCATTGCGGCGATCGTTAAGCTGAACCGTTAACAGTACAAATAGTGTTGAGACCTCGATGCCTGCGACGACGCCGAAAAGTGGCGCGTGAGGCGAACCGGCGCTATGCCCGAGCGATAGCAGCTCCCCTTCGAGCACGTAATCTATCCGAATGGTTCTCGGGACGGCCTCGATCGTCAGCTGCTGCGATGCCTGAGGTTCGATCGAGTAGCTACTCGGTGGTTCGCGCGTACTAGCTGACATCGCTGAGGCGAGGGGTAACCGGCAGGAACGTCAGCGCCTCGAAATCCCGCTCGGTAAACCCGAGTATCAGCAGGTTTAGCAAGTGAGTATTGCCACAGGTCGAGCACGTGAGCGGGACGGTCGGCAACACTCTGCCGCCGAGCGTCACATAGTCGGGTGCGTTTGACAGCGGCAATCCAACATAGCCAGCGCTGAGCGATCAGTTGGTGTGGCGACACAACAAGCACACCAAGCGGTCCTCTTCGATGCTCGACACCTTGTCCTCGATCGCCGCCTTCAAGCGGCTGATGATGTTCTTCTCTTGATCGGCCATTCAGCGGTCGCCGTTCTGTCGCTCGCTGCGGATCGCATCTCGCCTAGAAGTCGTCGTCCCAGTCGTCGTCGCCGTGGCTGTGACCGTGCTCGTCGCCGCCGAGGTCGAGCTCGTCGCCTCCGCTCGCGGGGGTGGCGGTGCTCGAGCGGCCGACGGCGAACATCGAGAGCCGCCGGTAGGTGCGCTTCGATTTGCACTGCGGGCACGCGACCGGCTTGTCGAGGTCGGCGATGCGGCGGATGAGCTCGAAGTCGGCGCCGCACTTGCGGCAGCGGTACTCGTACTGCGGCATGACCCCTCCGTTCAGCCGCAAGAGTCTAGCGCGCTGCGACGAGATGCGGCGGACGCAGTCTCGAATCTGGTGACGGCCCTTCGGGCGGGGCCCCACGCCCTTCTCCTGCGAGGGGCTGCGCCCCTCGCGCTCCGGGAACGGCCCGTGCGTGCCAAGAGCGGAGCGACGCGGTGACAGCCGCCGCCTCAGCCGCGTGGTCCGGGACGCCGCCGACGGCGCCCACGGGTCTGCTACTCAGCGGCGCCGCACAAGCCCGCTGCGCGGTCCGGAGCCGCGCGGCAAGCGGCTGAGCTCAGTCGAGGTAGTCCTTCAGTTTCTTCGCGCGGGTTGGGTGGCGCAGCTTGCGCAGCGCCTTCGCCTCGATCTGGCGGATGCGCTCACGCGTCACGCTGAACTCGCGGCCGACCTCCTCGAGTGTGCGCGAGCGGCCGTCCTCGAGCCCGAAGCGCAGCTCCAGCACCTTGCGCTCGCGCGGCGTGAGGGAGGACAGCACATCCATCACCTGCTCCTTGAGCAGCTGGTGCGACGCGGCGTCGGCCGGTGCGGGCGCCGACTCGTCGGGCAGGAAGTCGCCGAGGTGGGAGTCCTCCTCCTCGCCGATCGGCGTCTCCAGCGAGACGGGCTCCTGCGAGACCTTCATGATCTCGCGCACGCGCTCCGGCGGCAGCTCGAGCTCGCGACCGATCTCCTCGGAGGTCGGCTCGCGGCCGTACTCCTGCACGAGGCGGCGCGAGATGCGCACAAGCTTGTTGATCGTCTCGACCATGTGCACGGGGATGCGGATCGTGCGCGCCTGGTCGGCGATCGCGCGCGTGATCGCCTGGCGGATCCACCACGTCGCGTACGTCGAGAACTTGAAGCCCTTGCGGTAGTCGAACTTCTCGACGGCGCGAATCAGGCCGATGTTGCCCTCTTGCACGAGGTCGAGCAGCGACATGCCGCGGCCGATGTACTTCTTGGCGACGGAGACGACTAGGCGCAGGTTCGCCTCAGTGAGCTGGCGCTCGGCGCGCTCGCCGTCGTAGGCGATCTTCTCGAAGTAGTAGCGGATGGCGCCGCCGTGCTCGCGCTCGAGCTTCTGCGCGAGACCCTTCGGCGTGGGGAAGACCTTGGCCTCGCCGCTGGCGATCTCGGCGGCCCAGCGCACCTGCTCCGGGCGTATGATGTGCGTGATGATGGAGAGGCGGAACAGCGCGGCCTGCGCGCGGTCCGCGTCCCACTTCATGGCGTCCATCAGCGCAACGTGCGCGGCCTCGTCCAGCTCGCGGTCGATCGTCGAGCGGAAGAGCGGGTCGACGATGCGCTCGGAGACCGACTGGCGCGGCAGGTCGAGGTGGCGGCTGACGGCGGCGTAGACCTGGCGCTCGCCGTGGAACTGGTCGAAGAGCGCGCACAGCACCTCGGCGTACGTGGGCTCCTGGCCATGCTCGTTGCGCCACTCCCCGCGGATCGCATTGACGTGGATCCACTCCTCCATCGCGCGGGCGAGGCGCTTCTCGTCCTCGGCGGTGAGCAGCGGCACCTTGCCGATCTCGCGCAGGTACATGCGCACCGGGTCGTCGATGCCGACGGCCTCGTCGACGATGCGGCGCGCGGCCTCGACGACGGCGCCGGCGCCGCGGTCGATGTCGTTGTCAATGCGCACCGTGATGCCGTTCTCGGACAGCTGGGAGACGATCGACGAGAGCCGATTGCGGCTGCCCTCGGCCTCCGGGATGGCGGCGAGCACCTCGGCGGCGGACACCTGGCCTGAGCGGCGCCCCTTCGCGAGCAGCGCCTCCATGCCGGCCTCTTCGAACGTCTGGGTCATTCGTACCTCCGCTGGGTGGCCGCTGCCCCTGCTCCCTGCTCGGCCGGGGGCCGGTCGAGTGGGGAGGCGTCTGCACGGGCGGGGTCGGCGCTCCTTATATCGAACTGCTCGTTATGGTCTGCCGCACTGTGTTCTGGCGTGCCGGGGCCTGGCGCGCTGCGCGCCAGCGTGCGCTGCCGCTGCGTGAGCTCGGCGAACTCGTCCGCGAGGCGGGCCGTATCGTTCAACGCGTCTCGTTGTGGCTCGGTTGCCTCGGTAGGAGGGCGCGCTGCCCGCGCCGCGGCGCGTGCGGCGAACTCGAGCACCGGCTCGCCGCGGTGGCGCGCGCCGTGCACCTCTTCGGCCTGGGTCAGCGCGACGGGCCGCACGCGCGACTGCGCGCGCCTGAGGCGCAGCTGCATCGCGATCTGCGTGATGCCACTCTCGACCTGTCGCGCGTCCCACGCCTGCGGGTCCCAGGTGCCGGCCGCCCACGCGCGCACCGCGGCGTCGCGCTCCAGCAGCTCGTTGTCGAGCTCGTCGCGGCGTGCCTCATACTCCTCGCCGAGGCTGCACCAGGCGTCGAACAGGCGGCGGTTCGTGGTGTCCTCGAACACGTCGGCCGGCAGCGCGCGGCCCGCGGGGAGGGCGTCCGGATGCAGCAGGATAAGCAGCAGCAGCTGCGTCTCGCCGTCCGGGACGGCCGGCGCGCCGCGGGCCGCGCGCGCGGCGGCGGGCGCCACGACGGGCGCGGGCCGGGTGGGGCGTCCGCCGCGGGCGAGCAGCGCGAGCACCGTCTGCTCGTTGACCTGGCCGAGCCGCGCGAGACGACTGACATAATTCGCGCGCAGCACCGGGTCGGATGTCGCCGCGACCGTCGGCGCCAGTAGCTCGACGGCGCGTGAGCGCGAACGCGGGTCGCCCTCCACGATCGTGCTCGCGGCGGCGTTGAACAGGTGCTCGGCGACTGGCCGGGCGGCATCGAGCAGCGCGCGCAGGCGATCCGGCTCGGCGCGCGCGAGCGAGTCCGGGTCCTCGCCGGCGGGGAGCGCGACGACGCGGATGTCGGCGCGCAGCACGTCCTGGTAGGAGATGAGCCCGCGCCAGTCGATGGTCGGCGTCGCGCCCGTGGGCGCGGCGCCCGAGGCGACCTCGACGCCGCGCAGCGCGGCCGCCGAGCCCGCGCTGTCGGCGTCGAGCATCAGCACGATGTTCGCGGTGTAGCGCTGCGCGAGCGCCATCTGCTTCTCGGTGATCGACGTGCCCATGGAGGCGACGACGTTCGGGATGCCAGCCTGGTGACAGCCGATCACGTCCATGTAGCCCTCGACGACGACGAGGCGATCGGCGCGCCGCGCGGCGGGCCCCGCGCGGTCCAGGCCGTAAAGCGTGCCGCTCTTGTCGAAGAGCAGCGTCTGCGCTGTGTTCAGGTATTTCGGCTCTTGGTCGGCGCGCAGCGCGCGCGCGCCGAAGCCGACGAGGCGGCCGCGCGCGTCACGCGTTGGGAAGATGAGTCGGTCGCGGAAGCGGTCGTACGCGCCGCGATCGCTCGGCGAGGCGAGCCCGGCGGCGACGAGGTCACCCTCGGTGAAGCCGCGCGCGAGCAGGTAGTCGGAGAGCGCTCGCCACTCATCGGGCGCGTAGCCGAGCTGCCACGCGTCGAGCGCGGCCGTGTCGAGCCCGCGCTGCTCGGCGTACGCGAGCGCGGCGGCACCGGACGGGCCGCGCAGCGCCGCCTGGTAGAAGAGCGCGGCTGCCTCGTTGGCGCGCAACAGGCGCTCGTGCTCCTCGCGCGCGCGCTGCTCGCGCTGCGTCGGCGGGCGCAGTTCGACGCCGGCGCGCTCGGCGCAGCGCCGGAGCGCCTCGCGGAAGTCCAGGCCCTCGATGCGGCGCATGAACTCGATCACGTCGCCGCCGGTGGCGCAGGCGCCGAAGCAGTGCCAGGTGCGGCGCTCCGGGTCGACGATGAAGGAGGGCGTGCGCTCGCTGTGGAAGGGGCAGGGCGCCTTGAACGAGCGCCCGCTGCGCGCCAGCGCAGGCACGTAGCCTCGAACCGTCTCGACGATGTCTAGCGCCGCTTTCACGTCGTCGATGCTGCTCACTGCTCTTACTAAGACACCGCAGCACGGAAAGCGTTACGCGCCGCCGGTCGCGGGCGGCGGCGGCACGCGCGCCGCGATGCGGGCCGCGAGCACGCG
>VGPB01000052.1 GCA_016875695.1 Chloroflexota bacterium
CACGGTGCTACTGGCGACGGGGGGCGCGCTCTGCCTGGTGGGGGCGTGGGGGCGCGCAGTGTCGGCGCGCCGGCCGGTGCGCGTGGCCGGTGTGCGTGGGACCATGCCGGCCGTGGATCTGGCGACGTGGCTGCGCGATGTGCTGGAGGCGCGCAGCGATGTGCTGGAGGCGCGCGTGCGCGCGCGCGACCGCGGGCGGCGCGGCGTGCAGGTCGCGCTGCAGCTGCTGGTGGCGCCGGATGCGCAGCTGGCGGCGACGACGCGTGCGGCGCAGGCGACCGTTGAGGCGGTGGTCGTCGCGCAGGCAGGGGCGCGGCTGGCGGGGCCCGTCGCGGTCGAGCTGCGCTATGAGGAGCTGCTGCTGCGCCCGCGGCATCACCACCGCGCGGAGTGATGCCGGGAGGCCGTGATGGTTGAGCAGGCCGTCGAGGAGCGCGTGATGCAGGGCGAGCAGCCGGAGCCGGAGGCTGAGGCGGAGGCGGACGGCGCGGGCGAGGCAGCGCCGCAAGCTCCCGGCGTGGCGGTGGAGCAGTTGCCGCAGCTGCTGGAGGCGGTGCTGTTCGTCGCGGACGGGCCGGTGGAGGAGGCTGCGCTCGCGCGCGCGCTGGGCGTGACGCGGCGGCAGCTGGGTCCGGCGCTGGAGGCGCTGGGTGAGGTGCTGCGCACGCGCGGCGTGCGGCTGCTGCGGGGCCCGGAGGGCGCGCAGCTGGTGACGGCGCCGCAGGCGGCGTGGGCGATCGAGCAGTTCCTAGGCGTCGAGGCGGGGCGGCGGCTGTCGACGGCGGCACTCGAGACGCTGGCGATCATCGCGTACCGGCAGCCGGTGACGCGCGCGGTGGTGGAGGCGGTGCGCGGGGTGAACAGCGACGGCGCAGTGGATACGCTGCGAGCGCGCGGGCTGATCGAGGCGGTGGGGCGCGCGGACGGGCCGGGCCGGCCGGCGCTGTTCGCGATCACGCAGCGCTTCTTGGAGTACTTCGGGCTGGAGCGCGCGGCGGACCTGCCGGCGCTGCCTGCGGAGCTCGCCGAGCGCATGGAACAGACGGAGCAGGGCGTGCAGCTGGCGCTGGAGGCGGGCGAGCCGTGGGCCGGCCCGGCGCCGAGCGCGCCGGCGCGCGCTGAGGGCGGCACGCTCTACGAGGGGCCCGCCGCACCGTGGGGCGCACCCGGCGCGACCGCGGGCGGGGCGCTCTCCTTCGCGCGCGGAGGCAGGTTGCCCGGCGCGCCCGCGGGCGCGAGCGGGCTGCCGGCGGCCGGCTCGCAGCCGTTGCTGCCCTCTGAGCTTAGGCTGTTCTAGGCGCGCGCCCGGTGGCCGTGGTGGCGGTGGTGCTCAGTCTCTACCTGCCGGGGGTTTCGTCGCTGAAGGAGAAGCGCGCGATCGTCCGCTCGCTCGTTGAGCGGTTGCGCTCGCGGCTCCACGTGTCGGCGGCCGAGGTGGGTGCGCAGGACGAGCTGCAGCGCGCGGCGATCGGCTTCGTGACGGTGTCGGAGGAGCTGGGGACGGCGCGGCGGCTGGCCGACGAGGCGCGGCGCTTCGCGGACGGCGAGCTGCTGGGCAAGGCCGAGGTGATCGCGGCCGCGGTGGACGAGCTGGTGCTGGACGCCGCGGTCTAGCGAGCTGCGGGCGTCGCGAATGCGCTGAGTGGCGCGAAGCAGAACGGGGCGCTTCCGGGCGCCCGATCTTGCGTGGTTGCGTGGTTGCGTGGGTGCGTGGCGTCAGGCGAAGGGGACGAACGTGGCGCGAAATGCGCGCACGAGATCGGTGGTGGCTTCGCGCATGTCGGGCGTGTTGCGCCGGCCGACCATGACGAGGCGACTGTAGTAGCGGCTTGTCTGCATTCGAACGGGTCCTCTCGAACTGAAACGTAGCGAACCGGGCCTCCGCCCTAGCCGACCTTCACATCCAGTGTTGAACGCTGACCGAACGCGCGCAATCGGCGTCGCGAGTTTGCGAGGCAACGGGCGAGTGAACGTTCCGAGTATCGGCGCGTTCGATAAGGGCCCGTAGTGGCCGCGATTACGCGCGCGAATGCGCAGCGCCGCTTGCCCGCGCTTAAGCGCGGGCAAGCGTGAGCGTCACGGCGTGGCCGTCGAGCGTCGCGGTCGCCGTGCGCGCGCCCGGGCCGAGCGCGGTGAGGTCGCCGGGGGCGAGCTCGAGCGCGAGCACCTCGTTCGCGACGTAGGGGGCGTGCGCGGCGACCGCCGCGGCCACGGTGGCGTCGCCCTGCCAGGCGACGCGGATGCGATCGGTAACCTCGAGGCCGGCCTCGCGGCGTAGCTCCTGGAGGCGGCGCACCAGCTCGCGGGCGAGCCCCTCGTTTGCGAGCTCGGGGGTGACCGCGGTGTCGAGCAGCGCCACGTAGCCCGAATCCTCGGCGGCGGCCCAGCCAGGCGCGGCGGCGACGGCGACGAGCACGTCGGCGGCGGTGAGCGCGAAGCCGGGGACGTCGAGCGGTTCGCCGGCGCGCATGCGCGCGGCGACGGCGGCCGGGTCGGCCTGCGCGAGCGCTTCGCGCACGGCGCTGAGCTCGCGGCCGAAGCGCGGGCCGAGCACGGGCAGGTTGGGGCGCAGCGTGTAGCTGAGGCGCGGGTCGGCGCCGTCGCCAACGCTGACGCGCTTCACGTTGAGCTCGTCGGCGATCTCGGCGGCGAAGCGTTCGGCGGCGGCGCGCTCCTCGGCGGTGCGCACGATGACGACGAGCTCGGCGAGCGGCTGGCGCACGCGCACGTTGGCCTGCTGGCGCGCGGCGCGGCCGAGCGAGACGAGGCGCTGCACCAGAGTAGTGTCCGCGGAGCGCTGCTCGTTGACGAGTTCACGTGGAACGTAGTGGGTCAACTCGCGGTGCGCGGTCGCGATCGCGACCATCCGGCGGAACTCTTCTTCCTCCTGTTCTTGAGCTTCAGCTTCCTCGTCGTCGAGGGTGGCCATCCAATGAGCGATCTGGGTGCTCGTCATGACTCGGCCCGTCTCTGTCTCGTACGCCGCGAGGACTGAGTCGACATCCGGAGCGTCGACCACTTCATCCGAGCGAGCACTTGGCCAGTCGTGGAGGTGCACGGAGTCGCGCGCGCCGGGGAGCTTGCCGGCCACGAGGTTGCGGTGCAGCTCCTCGGCGACGAACGGCGTGAACGGTGCGAGCAGGCGCGTGACGGTAACGAGGCACTCGTAGAGCGTCCACAGCGCGGCCTGTGTGTCGGCGGAATCGTCCGACTTCCAGAAGCGGCGGCGGCTGCGGCGCACGTACCAGTTGGAGAGCTGCTCGACGAACTGCTCGATGGGGCGCGCGGCGTCGGCGGGCTCGTACGCGTCGAGCGCGGCGGTGGTGAGCTGCACGGTGCGCGCGAGCTCGCCGAGCACCCAGCGGTCCAGCTCGCCGCGCTGCGGCACCGGGGGCGACGCGGCGGCGGGGTCGAAGCGCGCGATGTTCGCGTAGGTGACGAAGAAGGAGTACGTGCTCCACAGCGTCGCGAGGAAGCGGCGCGACGTCTCGCCTACAAGCTCCGTCGAGAAGCGCCGCGAGTTGCCGGGTGGCGACGCGGTGTACAGGTACCAGCGCAGCGCGTCCGCGCCGTGCTCGTCGAGCACGGTCCACGGATCGACGACGTTGCCGCGCGACTTCGACATCTTGAGGCCGTCGCCGTCGAGGATGTGGCCGAGGCAGATCACGTTGCGGTAGGCGATGCTCGCGGGCCAGTTCTCCGTACGATGCAGTAGCGTGGCGAGCGCGTGCAACGTGTAGAACCAGCCGCGCGTCTGGTCGATGGCCTCGCAGATGTAGTCGGCGGGGAAGTGCGCGGCGAAGGTCTCGGCGTTGTCGAACGGATAGTGCCACTGCGCGTACGGCATCGCGCCGGAGTCGAACCACGCGTC
The DNA here is from genome assembly GCA_016875695.1 of Chloroflexota bacterium. Lineage (GTDB taxonomy): Bacteria > Chloroflexota > Dehalococcoidia > UBA2979 > UBA2979 > SHYP01. The sequence goes on from VGPB01000052.1 coordinate 3,872, forward strand.
GGCGACTTCCGGGACGCGACGCATGGTGGCGCCGCACGCGGTGCACGCGAACGTGACGGCGTCGATGTACGGGCGATGCGGGTCGGCGATCTCCTCGGCTGTACCGGCGCGCGCGCGCAGCTCGGCGTACGAGCCGATGCACTCTGTGGCGCCGCACGCTGCGCACGTCCACAGCGGCAGCGGCGTGCCCCAGTAGCGTTCGCGCGACAAGGCCCAGTCGACGTTGCCCTCGAGCCATTCGCCGAAGCGGCCGTCGCGGATGTGCTCGGGGACCCAGTGGATCTCGCGATTGCCCTCGATCAGCGCGTCGCGCACGGCGGTGCTGCGGATGTACCAGCTCGGCTTGGCGTAGTAGAGCACGGGCGTGTCGCAGCGCCAGCAGAACGGGTAGGTGTGGCGGATCGTGTTCGCGCGCCACAGCAGTCCGCGTGCGTCGAGGTCGCGCGTGATCGCGGGGTCGGCGTCCTTCACGAACGCGCCGTCCCACGGTCCGCCGATCATTCGGCCGGACAGCGAGACGGGTTGCAGGAACAGCAGCCCCTCGCGGCGGCCGAGCTGGTGGTCGTCCTCGCCGAACGCGGGCGCGATGTGCACGATGCCGGTGCCGTCGTCCGTCGCGACGAAGTCGGCGGCGACGACGCGGCGCTCGGGCAGCGGTGCGCCGTCCAGCGGCGGCTGCCAGCGACCGTCGCGGAACACGCGCGGCTGCACGCCGAACCACGCACCGGCATCGTACAGCGGCTCGTAGCGCATGCCGACGAGGTCGCGGCCGCGCACGACGGCGAGGGTGCGCGCGTCGGCGTTGAGCACATCAGCGACGCGCGCCTGCGCGAGCAGGATGCGTTCGTCGCCGACGGCGGCGAGCGCGTACTCGGCGTCGGCGTTCACGGCGAGCGCGGTGTTGCCGGGCAGTGTCCACGGCGTGGTGGTCCACGCGAGGAACGCGAGCTGCGCGCCCTGCGGTACCAGCCCGGAGAGCGCGGTCGGCGCGCCGGAGCCGAGGCGCGCGCGCGCGCCCTCGCCGAACACGCGGCGGATCTCGGACGGCGGCACGCGGAAGCGCACGTACACGCTGGGGTCGGGCGTGTCCTCCTTGTAGCCGAGCGCGATCTCGTGCGACGAGAGCGACGTCTCGCAGCGCGGGCAGTGTGGCGTGGTGCGGTAGTCGCTGAACATCAGACCGTGGTCCCACAGCCGCTTGAAGATCCACCAGCACGACTCGACGTACTCGCGGGAGTACGTAACGTACGCATCGGAGAGGTCGACCCAGAAGCCGATGCGCTCGGTCATGCGCTCCCACTCGGCGACGTAGCGGAAGACGGACTCGCGGCACGCGCGGTTGAAGGCCTCGACGCCGTAGGCCTCGATGTCGGGCTTGGAGCGCAGGCCGAGCTGGCGCTCGACCTCGAGCTCGACGGGCAGGCCGTGGGTGTCCCACCCGCCTTTGCGGGAGACGCGGTAGCCGCGCATGGTCTGGTAGCGGGGCAGCAGGTCCTTGAAGACGCGCGCGAGCACGTGGTGGATGCCGGGGTTGCCGTTGGCGGTGGGCGGGCCCTCGTAGAACGAGAAGACGCGGTCGGCGGGGCGCTCGTCGACGCTGCGTCGGAAGACGTCGTGCTCGCGCCAGAAGTCGAGGATGCGCTGCTCGAGCGCGGGGAAGGCGACGCGCGCGGGGACCGGTTCGAACATGGCCTTCACCCCCCGGCTCCCTCTCCCGCGGGGCGGGCGAGGGGGAGTGCGGCGGGCAACGAGAAGCCCGCCCCCTGCGGGACGGGTTGCGCGCGAGGTGCGTGCGACCCGCGGTACCACCCGCGTTGCGCCTAGCCTCGATGCCGAGGTGCGAGCGCCGCTCACCGCGCCGCCGGCCGTGCCGAGGGCGCTGCCCCTGGTAACGGTGGGCGCTCCGGCCGCGTCTACTGGCGGGCCCTCACCTCCGGCCCCTCTCCCGGAGGGAGAGGGGGGAAATGTGACCGGCGTTCGGGCGGCGGCTCGGGAGGGATGTTCACGCGGGCGGGTCGTGTCCGGCTCGCACCGTCCCGGACTCGCTCTACGACCCGTGCGCTCGCGCTACTGGCTCCGTCGTTGCCTGTGCGTCGAGTCTAGCGGCGCTGTGCGGCGCGTGGCAACGCGTGCGGGCAGCGGCACTTCCGGCCCGCCTGTCGCCCGGGCAGGCCGAGGGCGACGCAGACTCGTCAGTCGCTCGGGAGCACGACGTTCGCCTGGCGGGCGGGGTCGGGCTCGGCGCGGTCGGCGGAGCCGGCGAGGGCGGCGGCGAGGCGCTGCGTGGCGGCCTGCTCGGCGGCTTCCTGGCGCTCGCGGACGGCGTTGTAGCAGTTGGAACAGAAGACGGGGCGGTCGCCGCGCGGCAGGAACGGGATCTCGGTCGTCTGGCCGCACTCGTGGCAGGTGGCGGCGTGCAGCTGGCGCGGCGTGCGGCCGCCCCAGGAGACGAAGGTGCCGTAGGAGGGCGCTTCCTCGCGCTCCTCGGGCCGCATCGTGCGGCGGTTGGCGCGGCAGGCGGGGCAGCGCACGGGGTCGTGCTGCAGGCCCTTGGTCGCGTAGAACTCCTGCTCGCCGGCGGTGAAGATGAACGACGCACCGCAGTCGCGGCAGGGCAGCTCGCGGTCGGCAAATGCCACGTGGGTCCTCGCTTTCGGTGGCTCGGTGCGCCCCGGCACTGCGGCGGCATGCGCTGGCCGCGGCGCGCTGCTCACGGCGGAGCGCCGCGCGGTGTCGAAGGTGGCCTTGTGTGTGGGGCCTGCGGTGATTATAGCGTGACGCCTCACCCCCGGCCCCCTCTCCCCCCTCTCCCCGCGCGGCGGGGCGAGAGGGAGGCGGATCGGCGGGGCAGCGGCGTCCGCCCGCGGCTAGAGCCGCGCACGCAACTCGGCGTACTCCGGCGAGCGCAGGTAGTGGGCGGTGGCGACGAAGGTCGCGAGGGCGAGCAGCGCGCCGAGCGCGCACTGCGCGAGCGCGCCGCCGAGACTGGCGGCGTCGAGGCCGGCCGCGGCGAGCGCGAGCCGCAGCAGTACGAGCACCTCGATCATGAGCGCGGTGGCGGCGAGCGTGCGCGCGGCGGAGGGCCACAGGCCGCGCGCACGCAGGCCGCCGAGCTGCTGCTCGAGCGCGACGAAGAGCAGCGCGCCCTCGGTGAGCGCGGAGATGGAGGTGGCGGCGGCGAGGCCGCGGATGCCGAACGGGACCACGAGCACGGCGCACAGCACGAGGTTGAGGCCGACGGCGAGCACGGCGATGCGTACGGGCGTGCGCGTGTCGGCGAGGGCGTAGAAGCCGCGGCTCAGGATCTCGACCGCGGCGTGCGCGCAGACGCCGATCGCGTAGAGCACGAGCGCGTCCGCGACGAGCTCGGTGGATGAAGCGTCGAAGGCACCGCGTTGCAGCAGCAGTCGCGTGCCGGGCTGCGCGAGCATGGCGATGGCGGCGGAGGCGGGTAGCGCGAGGAAGAGGATCATGCGCAGGTGTCGTGTCACGCCGTCGCGCAGCGCGGCTAGCTGGCGCGCGGCGGCGTGCTCGGCGAGCGAGGGGAAGGCGGCGGTGGAGATCGCCATGCCGATGACGCCGATGGGTAGCATCGCGATCAGGAACGCGTAGCTGAGCGCGCTGATAGCGGCGTCCGACACGAACGACGCGAAGAACAGCACGACGACGAAGTTGAGCTGTGTTGCGGCGAGCCCTACGACGCGCGGGCCGGCGAGCCGCAGCACCTCGCGCAGGCCGGCGGAGCCGAGCGCGAGCGTCGGGTGCCAGCGCATGCCCACGGCGCGTAACGCGGGCAGCTGCACGAGTAGGTGGCCGACGCTGCCGGCGACGACGCCGTAGGCGAGCCCGCGGATGCCGAAGGGGCCGGTGAGCGCCAGCGCGCCGACGATGATGCCGAGGTTGTAGAGCGCGGGCGCGAGCGCGGGCGCGACGAAGTGCTGGCGGGCGTTGAGGATGCCGGTGACCATGCCCGAGATGCCGAAGAGCAGCGGCGAGATGAGCATGAGCTGCGTGAGCTCGACCGCGAGCGCACGGAGCTCGGAACTGCGGCCGGTCTCGTCGCCGAGGCCGGGGGCGAGCAGCGGGACGAGCCACGGGGCGAGCGCGAAGGCGAGCGCGGCGGCCGCGAAGGTGGCGACGGCGACGAGGTTGAGCACGTCGGAGGCGAGCTGCCAGCCGGCGTCCTCGCCGCCGTGCATGCGCAGGCGGCTGTAGGCGGGGATGAAGGCCGAGGAGAGTGTCGCGCCGGCGAGCACCTGGAACACGAGGTCGGGCAGCCGGAAGGCGATCCAGTAGGCGGCGAGCTCGGGGTCGGTGCCGTAGGCGTGCGCGATGGCGAGCGAGCGCACGAGGCCGAGCAGACGCGAGAGCAGGAAGCCGAGCGCGACGATGCCGGCGGCAGTGGTGACGCTCTGCGCGGTGACGCTGCGCTGGAGGAAGCGCGCGAGTGCTCCGGCGGGGCGGGTGTCGAGCATCGGCGCCATGATCTGCGCCGGTTGCGGAGGGAGTCAAACTACGCGCGTGCACGGCGCGAGCGCTAGCGCGGGTAGCCGGGGGGCAGGCGCAGCGCCGCGAGGCGGGCGCGCGCGCGCCGGTAGCGTTCCGCGCCGACGACGAACGTGGTCGCGCCGGCGAGTAGCAGCAGCACGCCACCGGTGGTGGAGGGGGGCCCGGTGGGCAGGCGCAGGACGCTGCCCCGGGTGATCGCGAGCGCCAGCGCGGTGCGGGCGTAGACGAGCAGCGTGCGCTCGTTGGCAAGCGCGGTGCGGTCCGCGGTCAGGTAGTCGCGCAGGATGAGCGCGCCCGGCTCGTCCGCTGCGGCGCGCGGGCCGAGGTCGGGGGCGGCGGGCGGCTCGTGTATGGCCTTCCATGACTAGCGTGCCGGAGGGGGGGGCCAGCGGTCGAGCGTGGACGCAGGGCGCCGGGGCCCGTACGATGTGCACTCGCCCGGCGGAGGGGCGGCTCGATGGCGCACGCGAAGCAGGCGAAGAAGCGGATCCGCCAGACGGAGCGTGCCGAGGCGCGCAACCGGCCGGTGCGGACGTTTACCGCGCGGCGGGTGCGCGACGCGCGCGCGGCGATCGCGACGGGCTCGCCGGAGGCGGCGCGGTCGCTGCGCCTCGCGCAGTCGGCGCTGGATCGCGCGGCGAAGGCCGGCGTGCTGCACCGCAACGCGGCGTCGCGCCGCAAGTCGCGGCTGGCGCAGGCGCTGAAGCGCGCGGGCGCGGCGCGTTAGGCGCGACGGCCCGCTTCCGTCTCCGATCGCCACGTCTGCACGCAGAGCTCTCCGAGCAGGTTTAAGGTCGGCCCTTTGAGCGGGGGGAACCCGCCCGCCCGCCCTTCTGTGGGGGCTTCGCCCCCACGCCCCTGCTGAGACAGGTACAGCGCCGGGTGTCTGACGTCGTGCGCTTCGCGTCGCGCGTCGCCTTGCTCCTGCAGTGCTGGCCGCTATAGCGAGCCCACGCCCCGCCCCACGTTCCGTGTTTCGCCGCCAGCCTTCCGCTGCTCGAGTTCCGCGCTGCCGTCCACGTAGCGCGCGGCCGGAGTCGCGCGGCTCACGCGCGGCGAGAGGAAGGCGTTGTCGCGCGCGGGCTGCCATACTCCTTGCGCGCACGCGGTGTGCGCGTGCGCGGGACGGTAAGGTGGCAGGGATGCGCGCGACGATCTTCGAAGCTCCCGGCACGATCTCGGTGGTCGAGCGGGCGGTTCCGCCGCCCGGTCCGGGCGAGGTGCGGCTGCGCGTCGCGGCGGCGTCGCTGTGCGCGTCCGACGTGCGCGTGTACCGCGGCGAGAAGTACGCGAAGCCGGGCGTGGTGCCGGGGCACGAGATCGCGGGCGTGGTCGACGGCGTGGGCGAGGGCGTGACAGGCATCGACGAGGGCGCGCGCGTCGTGATCTGCCCGATCGTGGCGTGCGGGCAGTGTCGCTTCTGCATCGTCGGGCGGCAGAATCGCTGCATCGCGCGCAAGACGCTGGGGTACGATCTCGATGGCGGGTTCGCGGAGCAGCTGCTCGTGCCGGCGGAGATCGTGCGCGTCGGGCATGTGCTGCCGGTGCCGAGCGGGCTGCCGATGGACATCGCGGCGCTGACGGAGCCGGCGGCGTGCGTGCTCAACTCGCTGGACCTCTGCGCGCTCGGCACGGGGTCGTCGGTGGCGATCGTGGGCGCGGGGCCGATGGGGCTGCTGCACCTGCTGCTCGCGCGCGCGGCGGGTGTGGGGCCGATCATAGTAAGCGAGCCGGTGGCGGCGCGGCGCGCGATCGCGCAGCGCTGGGGCGCGGACCTTGTGCTCGACCCGGCAACGGACGATGTCGCTGGCGCGGTGAAGGCCGCGACGGGCGGGTACGGTGCGGACGCGGTGGTGCTGACGGTGGGCGTGCACGCGCTCGTTGCGCCGGCGATCGAGCTCGTGCGCAGGCAGGGCGTGATCAACATGTTCGCGGGCTTCCCGCCGCACCAGACGGTGCCGTTCGACCCGAACGTGATCCACTACGGCGAGATCAACCTCACGGGCTCGCAGAACGCGACGACCGATCAATATCGGCGCACGCTGGCGATGTTCGCGCACGTGCCGCACATCGACGAGGTGATCACGAACCGCTACGGCATCGAGCGTGCGCCGGAGGCGTACTCCTCGCGGCTGGCGATGGACGGGCTGAAGTCGCTGGTGGAGTTCCCCGGCGTGGGCGGCGCGTGATGCTGGAACGCCGCCCGCCCGACCTCGACGCGGACGTCGAGATCGATGCGGCGGACGGCGACGCGCGTGCACGGAGCGGCCCCGACGGGCTCGTGTCGCTGCACGAGCCGGAGCGGCTCGGCGAGTGGCTGCGGCAGGCGCGATTGCGGCGCGGGCAAACGCTGGACGACATCGAGCGCACGACGCGCATCGGCCGCGTGTACCTAGAGGCGCTGGAGGCCGAGCAATACGACGTGCTGCCGGCGCCGGCGTACGTGCGCGGGTTCGCGCGCAACTACGCGCGCGCGCTCGGGCTCGACGCGGACGGCGCGCGCTCGCGGCTGCCGCAGGCGTTGCCGGCGCCGCT
>VGPB01000053.1 GCA_016875695.1 Chloroflexota bacterium
CCGTCAGCGTCGTCTTCCCGTGGTCCACGTGCCCAATCGTGCCCACGTTCGCGTGCGGCTTGTTGCGCTCGAACTTCCCCTTGGCCATCTACCCTCTCCTCAGCCACTCATCGAAGTGGCGACTGCCGTTCGGATCTGCGACCGCGCGCGCCCTTTAGCCTGGAGCCCTCAATGAGATTCGAACTCATGACCTCGTTCTTACCAAGAACGCGCTCTGCCAACTGAGCTATGAGGGCCCCGCGCCGCGATCGCAGGGCTGAGCCACTCGTCCCGCTTTCGAGCGCGCAGCCCACAAGCGTCACGGCATCCGTCGGTGTCACAGCGTCCCACCAAGCGTCACAGCAGCATGGTGCAGGGGGCAGGATTCGAACCTGCGTAGCCGTGAGGCGGCGGTTTTACAGACCGCTGGATTTAACCACTCTCCCACCCCTGCCGGGTCGCTCGCCTGCGCCCAGCGCTGCCACCGGCGCCACACGCCGCACGTGGAGCCCGAGAGGGGATTCGAACCCGCCAACCTTCCGATTACAAATCGGCTGCGCTACCGTTGCGCCACTCGGGCCCGAGTCCACCTGGCGCTGCACCGCCGCCATGCTCCGCTCATCACCGGCGGAAGCGGCGGACAATACAGCACCGCTCCCCTGCCGGGGAGCGAGCGGCCAAGTATACGAACACGCGGGAAACAGGGTCAACGCGCCGCGCGCCTTCAGCCGCAGTGGTCCTCGATCCAGGACCCGATGTGCAGCCCCGCCTCCGCCACCTTCGGGTCGCTGAACGCGCGGATCGCCTGCGCCGTGTCCGTCGCGCTCAGCTTCGCGACGTCCTAGTCCGCCCTCCACAGCACCGCCGCCAGCGCGTCGCAAGCCTCCGCGTAGGTCGCGAAGTCCGCGCGCAGTTCCGCCGGCGCCGATCCCGCCACCGCCCGGAATTGCCCGCTCGCCTGCTCGAAGCTCGCCCTGACGTCCGCCGCCGACCCACCCGACGCGCTCGCGGCCGCCCTGCTCAGCGCGGGCCAGTCCCGACAGAACGCGCTCGCCGAGCCCTCGACATCCCCCGCCGCAACGCCGCCCGCGGCCCCGTAGTCTCCGCCGGAGCCGCCACCCAGCGCCAGCGCCAAGCCCGCGACGGCCAGCAGCACCACCGCCACGCCCGCCACGCGCAGCGCCACGCGCTGGCGCCTCGGGTCACGCATCAGCGCCCGCACGACGTGCCACCGCCATCCGCTGCGTGGACCCGCCCGTAACAGACTTGTATACTCCCACCTCCACCCAGCCTATCCGCGCTGAGGACCCGCCCGTTGGTCACCACCGCCGATCTGGCGCTGCAACTGCTCACCCAACGCGTCCGCCGCCACATCGTCCAGATGGTCTACGCCGCCCGCTCCGGGCACATCGGCGGCTCGCTCTCCGCCACCGACATCATGTCGGTGCTCTACTCGCGCGTGCTGCGCCACGACCCCCGGCGGCCGGACTGGCCGGACCGCGACCGCTTCGTGCTCAGCAAGGGCCACTGCACCCCCGTGCAGTACGCCGTGCTCGCCGAGGCCGGCTACCTGCCCGTCGCGGAGCTCGCCACCTTCCGGCGCAGGGGCTCGCGCCTGCAGGGCCACTCCGTGCTCGGCCGCCCGCAAGGCGTCGACAGCAGCGCGGGCTCGCTTGGCATGGGCCTCTCCTTCGGCCTCGGCATGGCCCTCGGCGGCCGCCTCCAGAGCCGCGACTTCGACGTCTACGTGCTCATGGGCGACGGCGAGCAGAACGAGGGCCAGATCTGGGAGGCCGCCATGGCCGCGGCCTTCCACCGCGCCGACCACCTCGTCGCGCTCATCGACCGCAACGGCATCCAGAACGACGACCGCACCAGCAACCAGATGGTGACCGAGCCCCTGGACGAGAAGTACCGCGCCTTCGGCTGGGCCGTGCGCGCCGACGTCGACGGCCACGACCTTGCCGCCATCGAGGACGCACTGCTGTGGGCGCGCGACGTGCGCGACCAGCCCGCCTGCGTCATCTTCGACACCGTCAAGGGCAAGGGCGTCTCCTTCATGGAGCACAATCCCGGCTTCCACGGCGCGCCCCCCTCCGACGAGCAGTTCGCGCTCGCCATGGACGAGCTCGGCGGCGACGAGTGACCACCGCACCCGCCGCCGCCGCCACCCGCGAGGCCCTCGGGCCCACCCTCATCCGCCTGCGCCAGCAGGGCCTCGACATCGTCGTCGTCGACGCCGACCTCGGCGCGTCGACCTCCGCGCGCGCCTTCCGCGCCGCCTTCCCCGAACGCTGGTTCTCCTTCGGCGTCGCCGAGCAGAACATGATCTCCGCCGCCGCCGGCCTCGCCGCCGTCGGCCACACGGTCTTCGCCAGCACCTTCGCCGTCTTCGCCGAGCACGCCTACGACCAGCTGCGCATGTCCGTCGCGCAGCCGCGTCTCAACGTCAAGCTAGTCGTCTCGCACGGCGGCGTGTCCGTCGGCGAGGACGGCGCCTCCGCCCAGTCCGTCGAGGACCTCGCGCTCGCCGCCTCGCTCCTGAGCTTCCGCGTGATCGTCCCCGCCGACGTCGTCGAGGCGGCCGCCGCCATCGAGGCCGCGGCGCACACGCCCGGGCCGTTCTACATCCGCACCGGCCGCCCCAAGCAGCGCGTCGTCTACACCGCCGGCCCGCGCTTCCGCCTCGGCGAGGCCGACTGCCTGCGCGACGGCTCCGACGTCACGATCATCGCCATTGGCCTGCTCGTCGAGCGCGCGCTCGACGCCGCCGACGCGCTCGCCGCGCGCGGCATCAGCGCGCGCGTGCTCAACATGGCCACCATCCGCCCGCTCGACACCGCCGCCGTCGAGGCCGCCGCCCGCGAGACCGGCGCCATCGTCGTCGCCGAGGAGCACCTCGTGCACTCCGGCCTCGGCGCGATGTGCGCCCAGGCACTCGCCACCCGCCACCCCGTCCCCATGGAGTTCGTCGGCGTCCCCGACCGCTACGGCGAGTCCGGCACCTCGAACGAGCTGCTCGAGCTCATGGGCCTGACCGCCGAAAGCATCGTCGTCGCCGCGGAACGCGCCATCGGCCACAAGCGCCGGTAGCCAACCGCTTCCGCGCGTGGTATTCAGCGAGCTATGGGCGGGCACCCACGCCAGGGGGCCGACGCGACTGGGATCAGTTACCCACAACCAAACGAAGCAGTCACACCACCGCATATCGTCGGGAGCGATGAGCCCGTGCTGTACGAAGCAGTCGCTTCGGAGACGCCTGCATCGAAGCGCGAGCGCACGCGGCCGACTGAGCTAAAGTGGGAGGCCGACGCAAGAGCACGCGTGCGCTCAGCCGTCACAAAGTACACACGACCGCTGGCGGAGCTCACCGGTCGAGATGCGAACGAGGGCGACACCCACCTCTTCGTCACCGACTTTCTCTGCGATGGCCTTGGCTTCGACAAGTACGCCGACCTCACGACTGAGTACTCGGTCCGCGGAGAGTTCGCGGACTACGGCGTACGCATCGACAAGGAACTCGTCGCCTTCATCGAGGTGAAGCGGATCGCGACTCGACTGCATAATCGCCACCTCCGACAGCTTGAAATGTACGCTGTCAACGAAGGTGTCGAGTGACTGATTCTGACCAACGGGGCTGTGTGGCAAGTCTAGCACCTCACCGCGGGAATGCCGGTTTCGCTTGATCTGGCGCTTGAGGTTGACCTCGCGGGGCCGGGGACGGCCCAGCAAAAAACCGCGGAACTTCTCTATCTCACACGCGAAGCCCTCAAGCGGGGATTGATCGACGATCTCTGGCGAACGAAGAGCGCCACCTCCCCACGCGCGCTCGCCGCACTCCTGCGCTCCGAGGCCGTCGTGGATGCGATCCGACGGGAACTCCGTCGGACCAGCGGTCATCGAGTTGAGAGCGCAGACCCCCTGCGGCTGCTAAGCGACGTCATTCACCCTGACGTGTCGCAGACCTAGATAGTCCGGGCCATCGCCAACTCGTCGATGCTGACCCCACAAAGTGGCGCACGGCGTCGGCACGCGGGCGCTGCCTGAGCTGGGAGCGCGAGGGGCGCAGCCCTTCGCGCAGAGAGGAGCGGGCGGGCGGGGCCCCCGGCCCGGAGGGCCGTCCTCAACTCCCGCGCCCCGGCCGATGGTAGGGGCTCCGCCCGAGCACCAGACCGGGCGCGCTGGTCCTTCGCCCAACCCGTGGGGAGGGAGCCTCGATGCTCAGCCCCCGTACACCCCCGCCAGCTCCGCCAGCGACCTCACCTCCGCGTGCGGCCCTGCCCCGTTCGCATCCTCGACCTTGCGCGCGCGGCCGTCGCGGTTCAGCCATACCGCTCGCAGCCCCGCCGCGCGCGCGCCGCGCACGTCAGCGTCGAGGTTGTCGCCGACATGCAGCGCCGCGCCGGCGCGCACGCCCAGCGCCGCCAGCGCGCGCGCGAAGATCGCCGCCTCAGGCTTGCGCACGCCCGCCTCGCCCGAGATCACCACCGCGTCGCACCACTCGTGCAGCCCCAGCGCCTCCACCTTGCCGCGCTGCTCGGCGGCGCCGCCGTTCGAGATGATCGCCACCGCACCATGCGCGCGCGCCGCGCGCAGCGCATTGAGCGCGTCTGTGAACAGCACCAGCGCACGCGGCCAGGCCGCCTCGTACGCCGCGAACGCACGATCCGCCAGCGCCTCGTCCGCGCCGCCATGCGCGCGCACGAACGCACGGAAGCCGCGCCGCACGAACTCGATGTCCCACTCGCCCGGACCGGCGAGGAACTCCGTGTGCACGAGCGGCTGGAACGCGCGCTCGAACAGCGTCGCGTCCTCCGCGCGTGCGCCCAGCCGCGGCGTGAGCTCGCGCACCGCCGCCGCGAACCCCGCGCGCCACGCTGCCCGCGCGTCCACCAGCGTGTCGTCGAGGTCGAAGCAGACCGCCTCGATGCGGCCGCCTTCCGGGCCGCTAATAATCGTCGTCGTCGAAGTCGTCGTCATCGTCGTCGTCGGCGAACGTGCCCACTTCTTCGCCGCGCCACACGGTGACGATCAGGTCCTCGCGGTAGGGGTCCGCCGACATCACCAGCCGCTCGTCGATCTCCGCCACCAGCTCCTGCACCGCGTCATCGCCCAGCGACTGGTGCACCGCCAGCGTCGCGTACGTCGCCGACGACGTGAAGTGCAGATCGACGCGCCCTAGCGAGTGCTCACCGTCGTCGATGCTGTACGCCTCGGAGTGCGCCGTGCGCGCCTCCCGTTCGAAGCGGTACTCGGCCACAGCCCTTCGCCCTTTCAGCGGCTACGGCCGCGTCTGCCCCGTGCCGGTCACCACCCACTTGTACGACGTCAGCTCGCGCAGCCCCATCGGTCCGCGCGCGTGCATCTTTTGCGTCGAGATGCCGAACTCCACGCCCAGCCCGAACTCGCCACCGTCCGTGAACTGCGTCGACGCGTTCACGTACACCGCCGCCGCGTCCACCTCGTGCAGGAAGCGCTGCGCCGCCGCATCCGAACGCGTCACAATCGCCTCCGAGTGCCCGCTGCCGTGCGCCTCGATATGCGCGAGCGCCGCTTCGAGCGAACCGACCACGCGCACGGAGCAGTCGTACGATAGCCACTCGCGGTCGTAGTCCGCGTCCTGCACCGCCACCACCGGGGCGCCCGCGCCGCACAGCGACGCGGCGCGGCGGTCCGCGTGCAGCGTCACGCCGTGCGCACCGAGCTCGCGCGCGAGCTCCGGCAACACCTGCGCCGCCACGCGCTCGTGCACCAGCACTGTGTCGAGCGCGTTGCAGATCGACACGCGTCGCGTCTTCGCGTTCACCACCACCGCGCGCGCCACCTCGACGTCCGCGTCGGCGTCGACGTACGTGTGGCACACGCCGATCCCGCCCGCCACCACCGGCATCGTCGCCTCGTCGCGCACGCGCCGGATCAGCTCCGCCCCGCCGCGCGGGATCACCAGGTCCACCGACTCGTGCGCGCGCAGCAGCGCGCCCACCTCCGCACGATCCGTCGACGCGATGAACTGCACACACTCCCCGGGCAGCCCCGCCTCCGCCACGGCGCGCTGCACGAGCGCCGCCAGCGCCGCCGACGTCGCGTGCGCATCGCTACCCGAACGCAGCACCACCGCGTTGCCAGACTTCACGCACAGTGCGGCGATGTCGATGGTCACGTTCGGCCGCGACTCGTAGATCGCCGCGATCACGCCCAGCGGCACGCGCACGCGCTCCACCACCAGCCCGTTAGGCCGCGTCGCGCGCTCGATCACTTCGCCCACCGGGTCCGGCAGCGCCGCCAGCGCGCGCGCGTCGCGCGCCATCCCCGCGATCCGCCCTTCGTCGAGCTGCATGCGGTCGATGAACGACTCCGCGAGCCCGCGCGCGCGGCCGCGCTCGATGTCCTGCGCGTTCACCGCCAGCAGCGCCGCCTGCTCCGCGAGCAGCGCCGCCGCGACGCGCTCCAGCGCCTCGTTCTTCTGCGCCGTCCCCGCCCGGGCGAGCGCGCGGCTCGCGAGCCGCGCCGCCGCCGCGCGCTGCGCCACCTCCGACCCCGCCGTCGCCGCCGTCGTGCTCGCCGTCGTCGTCATGCGCCCATGCTAGCGCACCCGCTCGTGAGCGGCCGCGGGGCGCATCGCAGTTCCGCCGTGCGGCGCGTCTCCAGCTCCCCTCTCCCGCGACGCGGGAGCAGGGCCGGGGGTGAGGGCTCACCCCGCGGACGAGGCGCGAGGCCCCCCCCCGCCTTCCGAAGGACGGGGGGGCCTCCCCTAGAGCAGCACCAGCTGGTTGCGGTGCACGATTTCCTCGCCGTACTCGTAGCCCAGCGCCTCCGCGATGCGCTCCGAGTGCAGCCCGCGGATGCGCGCGATGTCCACGGCCGCGTAGTTCACGCTCCCCGCCGCCAGCTCGTGCCCCGCGCTCGTCACGATGCGCACCACGTCGCCGCGCTGGAACTCGCCGTCCACCGCCAGCACTCCCGCCGGCAGCAGCGACTTACCGTCGAACTCCAGCGCGCGCGCCGCACCGTCGTCGACCACCAGCCGCCCGCGCGCCTGCAGGTTCGAGAGCAGGTAGCGGCGTCGCGCGTCGACGCGGTCGCCCGTCGGCAGGAAGTGCGTGCCCACCGCCTCGCCGGAGGCCGCGCGCAGGACCACGCCCGCCGAACGCCCGTCCGCGATCACCACGTGCGCGCCCGCCGCCGCCGCCGCGCGCGCCGCCGCCACCTTCGTCGCCATCCCGCCCGTCCCGCGCGCCCCCGGCTGCCCTGCCGCGGCCGCCTCGATCGCCGCGTCGATGCGCTCCACGCGCGAAATCAGCTGCGCGTCCGCGTGGTGCCGCGGATCGGCCGTGTACAGCCCTGCGATGTCGGTCAGCAGCAGCAGCAGGTCGGCGTCGACGAGATTTGCCACCTCCGCCGAGAGGCTGTCGTTGTCCCCGATCACCGTGTCGCGGATCTCCTCGATCGAGACCACGTCGTTCTCGTTCACGATCGGCACCACGCCGCGCTCCAACAGCCCCAGCAGCGTCGTGCGCGCGTTCAGGTAGCCCAGGCGGTCCGCTAGGTCGCGCCGCGTCAGCAGCGCCTGCGCCACCACCACGCCGCGCAGCTCGAACAGCTCGTCCCACAGCGACATAAGCCGGCTCTGCCCCACCGCCGCCAACACCTGCCGCGTCGGCAGGTCGCGCCGGCCGGGCTCCCCGTCGCCGAGCCGGTGCCGGCCCGCGGCGATCGCCCCGGAGCTGACCAGCACTACCTGCCCGCCCAGCTCCCGCGCGTCCGCGATCTGCTCGGTGAGCGCCGCGAGCACGTGCGCCTCCAGCTGCTCGCCGCCCCCGGTCAGCAGGTTCGTGCCGACCTTCACCACCACCCGCCGGTGCTCGAGGTGCTGCCCTGGCAGCCTGCGGCTGATCATGCGGCGCGCCCTTCCGTACGCTCGGTGTCCAGGGACGCAGGATGGCGAAGTGGGGCGCCCGCCGTCGAGCCCGCCCTCGCCCTCGCCCTCGCGCGAGGCTCGCGCGTCCGGCGGCAGCAAGGCAGGACCACGCGTTGACCTCCCGGGTGCTCCCCGCTCGCGTCGTGGCGATCCAGCGCAGCCGCCCGACCCTGCTGCTCGCGCGCGCCGCCCGCGGCTATCTCGCACACCACTGCTCCCAGCAGGCCGCGGCCATCTCGTACTACGCCTTCTTCTCGCTCTTCCCGCTCGCGCTGCTCGCCGCCGCCCTCTTCGGCGTGCTGCTGCACAACGACGCGCTCGAGGCGCGCGTGCTCGAGCACGTCATCGATGCGCTCCCGATCGACGCCCCCGTCATCGCCGACTCGCTGCGCGCGCTCGCCGGCCTCGGACCCACCGTCACCGTCGTCTCGTTCGTCGCCGTGCTCTGGGGCGCGAACGCGCTCGCCGCCGCCCTGCGCGCCGGGTTCACCACAGTGTTCAACGTGCAGCAGGAACGCCCCTTCCTGCACGCGAAGCTGCTCGACTACACCCTGCTCTTCGTGCTCGGCATGCTCATGCTCGTCTCCGTCGTGCTCACCACCGCGTTGCGCGTCGCCCAGGAAGAGTTCCACACGCGCCTCGGCCTGTTCGACGACCGGCTCGCGTAGCTCTGGGACTGGGGCGCCGTGCTCATCCAGTCCGCGCACACCTTCATCGCCGTGCTGCTGCTGTACCACGCCGTCCCGCACCGCCAGCTGAGCCTCGCGCACGTATTGCCCGGCGCGCTCGTCGCCATGGCCGCCTTCGAGCTCGCCAAGGCCGGCTTCGCCTTCTACGTCGCCCATTTCGCGAACTACGACGTCGTGTACGGCTCGCTCAGCGGCGTGATCGCGCTGCTCTTCTGGGTCTACCTCAGCGGCAACATCCTGCTCTTCGGCGCCAAGCTCGCCGCGACCAGCGCCGTCGGCGCCTCTGCGGGCAGGGCTGGAGACTAACCCCCCGCGCCCTCCCTGGCCGTCAACAGGCCGGGCCCGCCCACCGGGAGTACCCGCAACGCCACCGGCTAGTGGGGAGCGTGAGGGGCTGCGCCCCTCGCACAAGAAAGGGCCGGGCGGCCGGGTCTGCGGCCCGCAGGGCCGCCACCAGCTCCCGCGGTGGTCAGACCACGGCCGCTCGGCCCGAAGACTCACACCCCGGCGCGCGACGCGTGATCGCTCTGCACGTCGGTTCCGGGCCGCCCGCTCACTGCCCGCGCGTCGCCGCACGCCGCCGCAGCTTGCGCGCACCTCGCCGTGAGCCCACCACCTCGAGCTCCACCACCGGCGGCGCCCCCGCGGGCGAGCACAGCAGGTCGTACGCCAGCGCGCCGTCCACGCGCGCGCGCACTAGCGCGCCCGGCGCGAATGTCCCGCGCACGAACGCCAGCCCGTCCACCTCCGGGGCGTCGCGATACGTGCGACCCACCACCACCGGCCCGCCGTCGGCCGCGCGCGCCGGCGCCTCGGACTCCACCAGCACGTCGAGCTCCCGCCCCACCAGCGCGCGGTTGCGGGCCAGCGAGACTTCCTGCGCCAGCTCCATCAGCCGCGCGTAGCGCTCTGCCGCCACCTCCGCCGTCACCTGCTCGCCCGCCGTCGCTGCCGGCGTGCCGGCCTGCGGTGAGTACGTGAACACGCCCACGTGGTCGAAGCGCTCCGCCTCGACGAACGCGAGCAGCTCCGCGAACTCCGCCTCCGTCTCGCCCGGGAAGCCCACGATGAACGTCGTGCGCAGCGCAACGTCCGGCAGCGCCGCGCGCACCGTCTCGATGCTCTGCCGCGACACGCGCAGGCTCGGCCGCTTCATGCGCCGCAGCACCGCGTCCGACCCGTGCTGCAACGGCATGTCGAGGTACGGCACCACGTTCGACAGCCGCGCCATCGTCTCCGCCAGCCGCCGCGTCACGCGCCCGGGATACGCGTACATCAGCCGCAGCCACGGCACGTCCGGCACGCCCTCCGCCAGCTGCTCGAGCAGCGACGCCAGCCCGTCCGCGCCGGCCGCATCCTCGCCGTACGCCGTCGAGTCCTGCGCCACGAGCACCAGCTCGCGCGCGCCCGAGTCGGCGAGCCAGCGCGCCTCGCGCAGCAGCCGCTCGGCGGGCTCCGAGTGCATGCGCCCCTTGATCGTCGGGATAATGCAGAACGTGCACGGCCGGTCGCAGCCGTCCGAGAGCTTCAAGTACGCGCTCAACTGCCCGAGCTGCCACGCGGCCGACTGCGCCGCGGCGGGCAGGTCGTACGTCGCGTCCGCCGGCGGCAGGCTCGCCGCGATCGCGTCCCACGCCTCCACCCCGAACGTCGCGTCAACGCCCGGCACTGCCGCCCGCACAGCATCATCGGCGATCGCCGTCAGGCAGCCGATCACGTACAACTGCTGCCCCGGCGTGCGCGCGGCGTCGAGCTCGCGCACCACCGCCAGCGACTCGTCCTTCGCCGCGTCGATGAAGCCGCACGTGTTCACGATCACCAGCTCAGCCGCCTCCGGCGTCGCCACCGGCGCGTGCCGCGCGAGCCGCAGCGCGCGCTCCAGCCGCCGCGAATCCGCCGTGTTCTTCGCACACCCGAGCGTCACGAGGTGATAGCGCATGCCGAGCAGGCTGCGGCCCGCGCGCGAAGGCGTCAACCGCAACGACTTCACGCTCCCCCTCGCCCCGCCGTGCGGGGAGAGGGGGCCGGGAGGTGAGGGCCTCGCGGCCTACGGCCGCGGCGGCCCTCGCGACACCACCAGCGTCACGTTGTCCCCCGCGCCAAGCGCCGCGCCGGCCGGCGGCGTCTGGCCGATCACCGTCCCGACAGGCGCGCCCGTGCTCGCGATCTCGACCACCACGAACGACGCGCCCTGCGCGCGCAACGCGTCCTGCGCCGCCTCCACGC
>VGPB01000054.1 GCA_016875695.1 Chloroflexota bacterium
AAGAGTCCCAACGCCGCGGCTCCGGACCGCGGCGCGTCGACTGGCGCCGCGGGGAGCTTCGACGCGGGCGGGCGCGACGACCTGGCGCTGCTAGTGGCGGACGCACCGTGCGCGGTGGCGGGGCTGTTCACGCGCAGCGCCGTCGTCGGCGAGGCGCTGGCGTGGACGCGAGAGCAGGTGGCGCGCGGGCGTACGCGGGCGGTGGTCGTGAACTCCGGCAACGCGAACTGCTGCACCGGCGACCAGGGTGCGGCCGACGCGCGACGCATGGCGGAGCTCGCGGCGGCGCAGCTCGGCGTGGCGGCGGAGGACGTGCTGGTCGGCTCGACGGGCGTGATCGGACGACTGCTGCCGATGGATCGCGTGACGGCCGGGATCGCGGCGCTGCGGCCGGCGGCGGGCGGCGGCGACGCGTTCGCGCGCGCGATCATGACGACTGATACCCATCCGAAGCAGTCGGCGGTGCGCGTGGCGGCAGGTGGGCGCACCTACGTCGTCGGCGGTGCGGCCAAGGGCTCGGGGATGATTCACCCGGATCTGGCGACGATGTTCGGGTTCCTGACGACGGATGCGCCGGCGGACCCGGCGTGGCTGCGCGCGACGCTTCGCGCGGTGTGCGACCGCTCGTTCAACATGGTCGACGTGGACATGGACACCTCGACGTGCGACATGGTGCTGGCGCTCGCGAGCGGGGCCGCGGGCGGCGAGCCGGTGGCGGCCGGCCACCCTGCGGCGGCGGCGCTCGCGGCGGCATTTGAGGCGGTGGCGGTGCAGCTGGCGCGCGCGGTGGCGCGCGACGGCGAGGGCGCGCGCACGCTGATCGAGGTGGTGGTGGAGGGTGCGGCCTCGGAGGCGGACGCGCGCGTCGCGGCGCGCACGATCAGCGCGTCGCCGCTGGTGAAGACGGCGGTGACGGGGCGCGACCCGAACTGGGGGCGCGTGATGATGGCGGCGGGGCGCTCCGGCGCGGCGATGGACCCGCGCCGCGCCTCGGTGTGGATCGGCGAGCACTGCGCGTTCGAGCGGGGGCAGCCGACGGCGGTGGAGCTGCGGCTGATCGCGCAGGCGATGGTGGCCGACGAGGTGCGCATTCGCGTGGACCTCGCGGCGGGCGACGCGAGCGCGACGGCGTGGGGCTGCGACCTGACGGCCGACTACGTGCGCATCAACGCCGAGTACACCACGTGAGCGCGAACCTCGCGCCGCTGGTGGTGAAAATCGGCGGCTCGACGCTCGGTGCGGGGGACACCACGCTCGACGACGTGGTCGCGCTGCAGCGCGAGGGCGTGCCGGTGGTGGTGGTGCACGGCGGCGGCGCGATGATCACGGAATGGCTCGACCGCCTGCAGGTGCCGTCCGAGTTCGTCGAGGGGCTGCGCGCGACATCGGCGGCAGCGCTGGAGGTGGTGATCGCGGTGCTGCGCGGCGTGATCAACACGCAGCTCGTGGCCGCGCTGCAGGAGCGGGGCGGGCGCGCGGTCGGACTGTCGGGCGTGGACAGCGGCACGGTGCTGGGCGAGCGCTACAACGCGCGACTCGGGCTCGTAGGCCGGATCACGGGCGTCGACGTGACGGCGCTGCAGGCGCTGCTAGGCGCGGGGGTGACGCCGGTGGTGGCGCCAATCGCGCTGGAGCCGCCCGCGCAACCGCTGAACGTGAACGCGGACACGGTCGCGGGCGAGCTGGCGCGCGCGCTAGGTGCGCGCGGGCTCGTGTTCCTCACGGATGTGGACGGGCTGCTGGACAGCGGGGGCGCGCTGCTGCCGCGGCTGGACGGCGCGCGTGCGGCGGTGCTGCGCGCCGACGGGACGATCGGCGGCGGGATGATCCCGAAGGTGGACGCGGGGCTGCGCGCGGCGGAGTCGCGCGCGACGACGCACATCGTCAACGGGCGGATCCCGGGTTCGCTGCGGCGCGTGGCCGCCGGCGAGGCGCTTGGCACACGAATCGAGGGATAGATTGAGGTTTTTCGAGAACCGCGGCCCGCTCGGTCCGCCGCCAGACCCGTTCCGGATGCGCCAGCCGCCGGGGCCGTTCGGGTCGCCGCGGGCGCTGCGCTGGCTGGGGCTGGGCGTGGCGCTGCTGGTGGGCTTCTTCGCGCTGAGCGTGTTCAAGTCGATCTACGTCGACCTGCTGTGGTTCGACTCGGTGGGGTTCGAGCACGTGTACCGGCGAGTAATCGTGGCGCGGGTCGCGCTGTTCCTCGCGGGCGCGACGATCGCGGCGGCGGTGCTGGGAGCGAACATCTGGATCGCGCGACGGCTGGCGCCGCGCGGACTCGAGGAGTCATTCATCGAGGAAGTGGACCCACAGGCGATCCGACGCGTGGTGTCGGTGCTGCTGATCGCGGGGACGGCGTTCGTGGCGCTGATCTTCGGGGCGACGGCGGCGGGTGCATGGCAGACGCTGTTCGCGTGGCGGCAGCACGTGAGCTTCGGAGTGGTCGATCCGCAGTTCAGCCGGGACGCGTCGTTCTACCTGTTCGATCTGCCGGCGTACCAGTTCATCCAGAGCTGGATGCTGGGGCTGCTGATCATGTCGGCCCTGGCGGCCGGGGCGGTGTACGGGCTGGCGTTCTCGCTGCAGCGCTTCATATTCGTGATCACGCGCGGGATACGGGTGCACCTGTCGCTGCTTGGCGGACTGGCGCTGATCGCGATCGCAGCCGGCATCGGGCTGACGACGTACGACCTCGCGACGTCGAGCGGGGGGATCGTCGACGGCCTGACGTACACGGACGTGAACGCGCGGGTGCCAGTGCGGCTGGTGTTGGTGGTGCTGAGTGCGGCGGCGGGGGCGACGGTGATCGCCAACGCATTTCTGGGCCAGGGATTCCGGGTGCCGGCGTTCGCGGTGGGGGCGTGGCTGTTCGCGAGCGTGGTGGGGGGCGGGCTATACCCGGCGGCGATGCAATCGCTGCAGGTGGAGCCAAACGAGCTGGAGAAGGAAGCGCCGTATATCGCGCACAACATCCGTTTCACGCGCCTCGCGTACGGGCTGGACAGCGTGGAAGAGAGCGACTATCCGGCGCGGCCGGCGCTGACCGTGGCCGACATCGCGGCGAACCAGGCGACGATCGACAACGCGCGGCTGTGGGATTCGGGGCCGCTGCGCGAGACTCTGACGCAGCTACAGTCGATCCGACCGTTTTACATGTTCAACGACATCGACATCGATCGCTACACGCTGCAGGGGCGCGAGCGACAGGTGATGCTCGGCGTGCGCGAGCTGGACATCTCGCGCGTGCAGGCGAACTGGACGCGCGAGCGGCTGCAGCTCACGCACGGCTTCGGCGCGGTGGTCACGACGGTGAACGAGGTGATCGACGAGGGCCTGCCGAACCTGCTGGTGCGCGACATCCCGCCCGCAAGCAACGCGTTGCCGGTGAGCATCGAGGGCAGCCGCATCTACTTCGGCGAGCGGACCACGCACTACGTGGTGGTGCGCACGAACGTAGCGGAGTTCGACTACCCACTGGGCGACGGCAACGCCGAGACGCGCTACGAGCCGGACCGGGGGATCCCGCTGTCCAACGCGTTCCGCCGGCTGGCGCTCGCGTGGGAGCTCGGGGACTCGAACCTGCTGATCTCGGGGCAGCTGGGGAGTGACTCGCGCGTGCTCATGCACCGCCAGCTGGCGGAGCGCATCCGGCGCGTAGCGCCGTTCCTGCAACTGGACCCGGACCCGTACGCGGTGATCCTCGACGGGCGCATCGTGTGGATCCAGGACGCGTACACCACGACCAATCGCTTCCCGTACTCGCAACACGCGGGTGGGGTGAACTACATCCGCAACAGCGTGAAGATCACGGTCGACGCGCTGACAGGCGACATGGCGTTCTACCTGGTCGATCCGACCGACCCGATCGCGGCGACGTGGGCGCGCATCTTCCCGCGGCTCTTTCAGCCGGCGGATGAGGTGCCGGCGAACGTCCGCGAGCACCTGCGCTACCCGGCGCAGATGTTCCAACTGCAGGCAGAGCTGTACCTGCGGTACCACATCACCGACCCGCGCGTGTTCTTCGTGGGCGAGGACGTGTGGATGCTGCCGTTCCAACAGGCGCAGAGCGCGAAGGTATTCGAGCCGTACTACGTGACGATGCGGCTGCCCGGCGAGACGGACGAGGAGTTCGTGATCGTGATGCCGTTCACGCCGCGCAACAAGCAGAACACGATCGCGTGGCTGGCGGGCCGCTCGGACCCGGAGCACTACGGGACGCTGCGCGCGTATCGCTTCCCGAGCGACTCGCTGGTGTTCGGACCGGCGCAGGTGGAGGCGCGCATCGACCAGCATCCGGGCGTCTCGCAGCAACTCACGCTGTGGAACCAGGCGGGCTCCAACGTGATCCGCGGCAACCTGTTCATGCTGCCGATCGCGGATTCGTTCCTGTTCGTCGGGGGGATCTACCTGCAGGCAGACAACTCACCGCTGCCGGAGCTTAAGCGCATCGTGGTGGCGAACGGAAACGCGATCGCGATGGAGCCGACGTTCATCGAGGCGCTGGAGGTCGTGCTCGGCCAGCGGCCGTCGACGTTGCCGGGGGGCGGGGGCGCGGGGGCGCCGGGGCCCGGCAGCACGCCGACGCCCAGGCCAGCGACGGCGACCGCTACGCCGGGCGCGACAGCCACGGCGGCGCCGGGCTCGCTGCGCCAGCTGATCGAGGACGTGCGCCGCTCGAGCCAGGCGGCACAGCAGGAGCTCGATCGGCTGCGCGCGCTGCTGGACCAGATCGAGTCGCAGGCGCCGCGCTGACGGCACCCGACACGCAGCGCCATCCGCACGAGAAGGGACCGAGGCCGTGAGCGACATTCCGGCGCGCGAAGCGCGGGTGTACATGCAGGCCGGCCGGCGCCTGCCGGTGACGCTAGTGCGCGGGAAGGGGACGCGCGTCTGGGACGACGGCGGCGCCGAGTACCTGGATTTCGTGGCGGGAATCGCGGTGGTCGCACTCGGGCATGCCGACCCGGCGCTCGCGGAGGTGATCGCGGAGCAGGCGCGGACGCTAGTAACGGTCTCGAACCTGTTCTACACGCAGCCGCAGGTCGCGCTGGCGGAGCTGCTGGTGCAGCACTCGGCGCTGGACCGGGTGTTCTTCGTGAACTCGGGGGCGGAGGCGAACGAGGGGGCGATCAAGCTCGCGCGCAAGTGGGGCGGGCTGCATCGCAACGGTGCGTACGAGATCATCAGCACGCACAACTCGTTCCACGGGCGGACGATGGGCAGCGTCTCGGCGACGGGGACGGCGCGCTATCGTGACCCGTTCGGGCCGCCGCTGCCGGGGTTCGTGTTCGTGGACTTCGACGACGTTGGGGCGATCGAGGCGGCGACGAACGAGCGCACGGTGGCGGTGCTGCTGGAGCCGATCCAGGGCGAGGGCGGCATCAACGTGCCGGCAGACGACTACCTGCGGCGGGTGCGCGCGTGGTGTGACGCGCAGCACCTGTTGCTGATCCTCGACGAGGTGCAGACGGGGATGGGGCGCACCGGGACGCTGTGGGCGTACGAGCAGTCCGGCGCGGAGCCCGACATCATGACCTCGGCGAAGGGGCTGGGGGGCGGCGTGCCGATCGGCGCGGTGCTCGCGAAGGAGCACGCAGCGATGTTCGAGCCCGGCGACCACGGCAACACGTTCGGCGGGAACCCGCTGGCGACGGCGGCAGGGCTGCACGTGCTGCGGCGGCTGACGGAGGGGGGCGTGCTGGCGCACGCGCGGGCGCGCGGCGAGCAGCTGGCGCAGCGGCTGCGCGGGCTCGAGGACCGGCATGCGGTGGTGCGCGGTGTGCGCGGGCGCGGGCTGCTGCGCGGGCTCGAATTGCACCGCGAGATCGCGCCGCAGGTCGTCGCGGCCGGCCTCGGGCACGGCGTGCTGCTCAACGCGGTGCGCCCGGACGTGGTGCGCATGATGCCGCCGCTCACGTTGACCGCGGAGGAGGTCGACGCGGGCGTCGACCGACTGGAGGCTGCGCTGGTAGAGGCGGAGCAGGCCTAGGGACGCCTCCCAACGCCGCTCCTATACTCGGAGCGGCGGGCAGACGGGTCGGCGCGATGCGGAACGGTCGGTGGAGCGCGGTGCTCCGGCCTTGGGATCGGCTCGGCGTGCGCGTAGGCGCGGCCGTGCTGGCGGCGGTGCTGGTCACCGCGGCGATCGCGCTACTGCGCGTGGACCACACGGTCAGTACGCACGCGGAGGCGCAGCTCGCGGCTGAGGTGGAGCGCCCGGGACGGCAGGCGCGCGCCGCCATCGAGCAGCTTGCGGCGTTCAGTGCACTGGCGGCGGCGACCTTCGCGTCGCTGCCGGACGTCGCGTCCGCTCTGGCGCGCGGCGACGCGGCGGCGGCGCTGGCCGCGGCGGCCGCGGCGGCCGCGGTGCGCGATTGTCGCGCCGCGGGCGGAGCAGTGGGCCTGACGCTGTACGACGCGCGCGGCGCCGTGCTGCTGCGCGCGCACGCCCCGCTGGATCGCAGCCAGCGCCCCGCGCCGCCATCGGTGCTGCGCGCGCTGGACGCGCGCGCTCCGACGAGCGGGGTACGCAGCGATGACGTGCTGGGGCTATCCGTGTTCGCGGCGGCACCGGTGCTGGACGGCGACGGCCGCGTGATGGGGGCGGTGGAGACGCTCTGAGCCTCGACGAGGCGTCCGCGAGCACGCTTGCGCAGTCGCTCGGGATGCCCGTGGTGATCGTGGCGGCCGCTGGGGCGACGGTGAGCAGCGAAGCGGGCTGGGCGCCGGCGCCCGGCCCGCAGCCGGTGGCCGACCTGCGGCCGCACCCGCTGCAGCTTGCGGGACGCGCGCATATCGCGAGCGCGTTCCCGCTCGCCGACGCCGACGGCAGCGCCGTGAGCTGGCTGGTGACGGGGCGCGATCGTGCTACCGTCGAGGCGCGGCGCGCGGACGCGCGGACGCGCGGCGGCAGGTGGGCCTCGCGGTCGGGTTCGCGCTCGCGGCAGGGGTAGGACTCGCGGTACTGCTCAACGCGCTGACGCTGCGCTCGCTGCGGAAGCTGACGCGGGCCGCGCGGCGCATACGCGGCGGGGGCCTGCGCAGCCCGGTGCCGCGCTCGGGGCCCGTCGAGCTGCGCGCGGTAGGCACGGCGCTCAACGACATGCGCGTCGGCGTGCGGGAGGCGCGCGAGCAACTGCTGGCGGCGAACGAGGCGCTCGCCGCGCAGGCGGCGGCCTCGGCGGCGGGGCTGAGCGCGGCGACGGGCGAGCTGGCGATGATGCACGGCGTGGTGGCCGCGATCGCGCGCGACCCCGGGACGGACGCGCGAGCGGCGGTGGACGGGCTACTGTGCCTGGAGTGGGTGGACCGCGTTCGTGACGCTCGCGGGCGCTAATGGCGGGCTCGCGGTGCGCACGGAGGCAGCGCTAGGCGCGGCGCGCGCGGGCCGGCTGGTGCAGGCGCTGCAGGCGGCCGTGCCCACCCGCGCGCTCGCGGAGGGCGTGTTCCTGGACGATATCGCGCGCGCGACGGGTGACGGCGCGGCGCGCGCTGGCGCAGGCGAGCGTGCACGCGCTGGCGGTGGTGCCGCTGCCGACGCCGCAGGGCGTCGCGAGGGTATTGGGCGTCGTGCGCGCGCGGCCGGCCGAGTTCAGCGAAACGCGCCGCTTCATGCTGCGCGCGATCGGCGGCGAGCTTGCGGGCAGCATCGAGCGCAGCGAGCTCGCGGACGAGACGGGCGAGCACCGCCGCCTCGCCGAGGGGGTGCTGCGCGAGATGGCGAACGGCGTGGTGGTGCTGGACGCGGAGGGCCGCTGCCGGCCGAGGCGATCGAGGCGTTGCGTGCACGCGCCCGCACGCGTGACGGCGGCGGCGCGCTACCGCTGCTCGCGATCGTGCGCGACCGCGAGCTCGCGCTGACAGCCGGGCCGTTCGGGGCGGCCGGCGCGACAGTAGGCGGCGCGGTCGGGGGCGCGATCCTGCTGCTGCGCGATCTCACGGACGTCACCGCAGCCGAACGCGCAAAGCAGGACTTCGTGTCGATGGTGAGCCACGAGCTGCGCACGCCACTCACGCTCATTCGCACGAGCATCGACCTGCTCGGCGAGGAGACGGCGGGTACGCTCACGCCGACGCAGCAGCGCATTGCCGAAGTGCTGTGCAGCAACGCGGACCGGCTGCAGCAACTGATCTCGGACCTGCTGGACATGTCGGCGATCGATTTGGGCCGCGTGCAGATGCATCCGGTGCCGATGGACCTCGCCGAGCTAGTGCGGGATACGGTCGAGACGCACGCCGCGAAGGCGGATGAGCAACGCATCGCGCTGGCGAGCGAGCTGCCGGGCGCGGCGGTGGAGGTGTGGGCGGACCGCAGCCGGGTGTGGCAGGTGCTGCAGAACCTGATCCGCAACGCGGTGAAGTACACGCCGACGGGCGGGCACGTGGCGGTGCGAGTCGCGGCGACGGCGGACGGCGCGCGCGTCGACGTGACGGACGACGGCATCGGCATCCCGCCGGCGGAGCAGGGACGGCTGTTCGAGAAGTTCTACCGCACGCGCGCGGGGCAGCGGCAGAGCGGCGGGACGGGCCTCGGCCTGGCGATCGCGCGCTCGCTGGTGGAGCTGCACGGCGCGACGATCTGGTGCGAAAGCGAGGGCAAGTCGGGGAGCACGTCCTCGTTCACGCTGCCCGGCCGGCCGCCCGAGCCTCCGCCGTCCGTGAGTCCGCGTGCACCGGAGCAGGTGGCGGGGTAGCCTGAGGGCCGCCGCCGCATGGCGTCGCGAAGGGACCGTAATGGCGCCGACGATCGTGCTCGCGTTCTCGGGCGGCCTCGACACATCGGTGGCCACGCGCTGGCTGCAGGAAGCGCGCGGGTACGACGTGTTCTGCCTGATGGTGGACCTGGGGCGACTGCCGGACGTGGAGCTGGCGCGAGAGCGGGCGACGCAGGCGGGCGCGATCGGCATCGATGTGGTCGACGCGCGCGCGGATTTCCTGCGCTACTTCGTGTTCCCGGCGCTCGCCGCAGGGGCGGTGTACGAAGGCACGTACCCGCTTGCGACGGCGCTCGGCCGTCCGCTGATCGCGAAGCTGCTCGTGGACAAGGCGCGCGAGCTCGGCGCGACAGCGGTGGCGCACGGCTGCACGGGCAAGGGCAACGACCAAGTGCGCTTCGACATCTCAATCCGCGCGCTGGGGCCGGAGCTCGAGATCGTGGGCACGGCGCGCGAGAACAAGCTGAACCGCGACGAGGCGATCGCGTACGCCGAGCGCCACGGCATCGCGGTGCGGCAGACGCTGGCGTCGCCGTACTCGACCGACGAGAACCTGTGGGGGCGCTCGGTCGAGGCGGGCGTACTGGAGGACCCGTGGCTGGAGCCGCCGGAGGACGTGTACGCGTGGACGCAGCCGCTGGCGCGTACGCCGGCGGAGCCGGCGTACGTCGAGATCGGCTTCGTCGCGGGCGTACCGGTGGCGCTGGACGGCGAGCGGCTGGCGGCGGTGGAGCTCGTCGAGCGGCTGAACGCGCTCGCGGGCGCGCACGGCATCGGGCGCATCGACCACGTCGAGAACCGGCTGGTGGGCATCAAATCGCGCGAGATCTACGAGGCGCCAGCGGCGGTCGCGCTGATCGAGGCGCACCGCGTGCTGGAGTCGCTGACGCTGACGAAGCAGCAGGCGCGCTTCAAGGAGCGCGTCGCGCAGGAGTACGCGGACCTGATCTACAACGGACTGTGGTTCACGGCGCATCACCAGGACCTCGCCGCGTACGTGCAGTCGACACAGCGCCACGTAACGGGCGAGGTACGCGTGCGGCTGCACCACGGCACGGCGGTCGCGGTGGGGCGGCGCGCGGATCGCAGCCTGTACAGCCACGCGCTGGCGACGTACAGCGAGGGCGACCAGTTCGACCAGGACGCGGCGCGCGGCTTCATCAAGTTGTGGGGACTGCCGGTGGAGGTGCAGGCGCGCGCGCAGCTGCAGCTCGATCCGGGCTCGGGCGACCCGCTGCAGCTCGGCCGGCCGGGGGAGTAGCGGCGACGGGCCATGTCGACATGATTTGGCGAGCGGCGAGCCAGCACGCACAGGAGCGCGGCGCGCCGCGTTCGATACCTGCTTCGGTGGTAGCTCTTTGCCTCGTCCTAGGTGCGTGCTCTGACAAGCAGGCGGCAGCGAATCGCGAGCCGACGAGCGAACCGCCTCCGACGACGGATGCTGCCGCATGAGCATCCGCCTTCTGTGACCACATTAAGGTCGTGAGGGCGGCCCTCGAGGCAGTTCAAGTCGAAGCAACAAGAGACTTAGAAGCGCTTAGGCTGGCCCCGGCAACGAACAGCCGCGCACTTGTGACTGCGCGCACGGAACGTATGTTCTCCGATGATGTGAGCGTACTAAGGGCGGCTAAAGGGCGCCTGCCTAGGTGTAATGACCACGAACCTGTGAGAGACGACTGACCGGCGGGAGGCCACCGAGCGAGCCATGGGGCTTGCGTCGGCTGTACTACCGCAGCCAGCCGGCGAGGGCGCGAGCGCGATGGGCGCTGGTGGGGTAGACGAAGGCGTAGGCCCACGTGCGGAGCAGCACCTAGATGAAGCGTTCGGCCTTGCCGTTGGTGCGCGGCGTGTAGGGGCGGGTGCGCAGGTGACGCAGACCAAACGCGGCGCAGGATGCTCGCCAGGCTCCGGACAAGTACACAGGCCCGTTGTCCGTCATCACCGCCTCCACCTCGACACCTTGCT